>JBIJCS010000163.1:0-9084 GCA_044344575.1 Pirellula sp.
AGAACCCGAACATAGCTCCGGTGGTATTGCGAGCTGGGGTTGAGAATCGGCATGGAGTGACCGGTTCGTTGGACCATGAGTTTTTGGCTTGGAATTCGCAGGGTTCGATGTTTATTGTGCACAACGAGAACGTGCCGAAGATGTGGTCGAAGGTAAATTTGGGAGAGCCGATTGACAGCAAGCCGGTGGCGACACCGCAAGGATTTTTGTTTGTCAGCAGTTACGGTACGGCGATTCATGCGACGGCAGCTCGGACGGGAACTTATTTGTGGCGGGCGAATTTGGGGATGCCGGTGAGTCAACCGCCTGTGGTTAGCAACACGCACGCGTTTGTGTTGTCGGATGATGGTAGGTTGGTAGCGTTGGATTTGAAGACAGGTGCGCATGCGTGGGTTAGTCACGTTGGGCACGTCGACAGTGTGTTAGGCGTTGGGAAGGAGCACATCTACGTCAAGGATGACCATGGTTATTTGAGTCGATTGCGGCTTGCGGATGGCAAGGTGGATGGGGTCAGTGGGTTATCGGTCGACATGACATTACCGAACAATGTCAGCGACCGGTTGTTTGTGATTACGCGTGATGGGCATTTGAGTTGTTTGCGAGAGGAAGGAGCATTGATGCCGACGATGATCAATGCGATTGATTCCAAGGGTGCGGCGAAATCTACGGGAGGAAAGCCGGCGGTGGGTTCGGGGCAGAGCAAGCCGGTGGTAGGTGATGACATTTTTGGATCGCCGAGTGGGGTTGGGTCGGGTGCATCGTCGACGGGTGGTGCGAATGACGATCCTTTTGGTGGGCCGTAAGTTTGGGTAATTGCAGTTTCTCGAGCATTATCAGGGTGGGTTAAGCATATCCGTTGTTGGGGACAGCACGTCTGTATGATGTAGGGCATGGAGTTGGACCTACTAAATATACGTTGAGCTTTTTTCGTGCAGTCGTGAACGATACAATGCGGGCTCTTGGTCATTGGTGCGGTTTTGGGGCTGTGCAGCGATGCGGTCCAGCCAACCGTGGCTTGCTAGTGTTTTGCAGGCTGGGCGAAGTGTTGGTTTCTGTGCAATTGGATTTTTGGGCGTTATCACTCGGAGAGACGGAACGTGAGTAGTGCAAACCGCAAACCTCGGGGTGAGAAGGGGGACTGGAAAAGCAAGTTCGCACGATCGGAGGGGTCGTCGATAGTGAACCGTGAGTTGCCGTACGATTTGACGGCAGAAAAGGCGGTGCTTGGGTGTGTGATTCTCAATTCTGAGGTGATCAACGAGTTATCGCTTTTGTTGCGAGCGGATGATTTTTACGATGATGCGCATCGCATTCTTTATCAAGCGATGGTGGACTTGTTTAATTCAGGCAAGAAGGTTGACGTCGCTTTATTGGTTCATCAGTTGAAGGGTTTGGGTCAGTTTGAGGTAGTGGGGGGTGCCGCGTATTTAGCGGAGTTAGCGAATGCGGTTCCGAATGCGGCGCATAGTGTTTATTATGGAGAGATCATCCAAGCGAAGGCGGTGGTGCGTCGTGTGATTGAAGCGACGACGGAGATTCTTGAGGAGGCTTATGACGAGTCGACGGATGCGCAGAAGTTGATTTCGAGAGCGGAAGAAAAGATTTTTCAGATTCAGGATGAGAAGACGGGATCGCAGGCGCGGATGGTTTCGGACATTTTAACGGAGTCATTGCAGCGTATTGATTTGCGGATGCAGGGTCAGCAATTGGCGTCGGGTGTCATGACACACTTTACGGACTTTGACACGATGACGGGAGGATTGCACAATGGCGAGTTGATTATATTGGCGGCGCGTCCGAGTATGGGTAAGACAGCGTTTGCGATGAACATTGCCGAGCAGGTTGCGATGCGTGAGCGGGCACCGACGTTGTTTGTCAGTTTGGAAATGAATTCGATTGAGTTGGTTGATCGTTTGCTTTGTTCGGTGGCGAAGGTGAATGGATCGCGGATGCGAGTTGGTACGATTACGCATGAGGAGCAGCAGCGATTATTGCGACATGCGGGGGAGATCAGTACATCGCCGTTGTACATCGACGACACACCGAGTCGAACGGTTAGTGAGATTGCGGCGGTTGCGAGGCGGATTACGCAGCAGGAGACGAAGAAGGGGAATCGCGCGTTGGGATTGATCGTGATTGATTATTTGCAGTTGATCGAACCGGACAATTCGAAGGATCCGAGGCAGGAGCAAGTCGCGAAGATTGCGCGGCGGTTGAAGATGTTAGCGCGGGAGCAGAGTGTACCGGTTTTGTGTTTATCGCAGTTGAATCGACAGGCGGAGGATTCGAAGGATCACCGACCGAGGCTGAGTCATTTGCGGGAGTCGGGAGCTATTGAGCAGGATGCAGACGTGGTGATGTTTGTGCATCGGGAGGAGTATTACCGCAAGCCGGAGGAGGCGGCGGAGGTGGCTGGTCAGGCGCAGATCATCATTGCGAAGCAGCGGAATGGGCCGATTGGCGACGTGGATTTGGTATGGGAGAAGAACTACACGCGGTTTCTCAATAAGGCGGCCGAATTCCATGCGGATTTTGCGGCACCTGGTGGGGAATTTTCTATGCCTGGTGGTTATTGAACCCTCTCCAAAGTGGGGAGTGCAAGTTATCCTTTGGTGGCTGAGGAAATTGCACTAGGGGGTGCAAAGCAGCGGCAAATGAATTGCTTGGATCCGCTCCGGCTGGGGCTTGCTTGAGGAAATCGAATCGTATGACAGCTCAATGGTCTCCAGAGTCCTGGACGCAGTACACGGCAGCGCAGCAGCCGAGCTATCCGGATAAGCAGGAGTTGGACCGGGCGGTGGAGCAGTTACGTCGACTACCACCGTTGGTGACGAGTTGGGAGATTGATCATCTCAAGGGATCGATAGCGGCGGCGCAGCGTGGGGAGGCTTGGTTTCTGCAGGGTGGAGATTGTGCGGAGACCTTTGATGGTTGCCAGACGGAATCGATTGCGAGCAAACTGAAGTTGCTTTTGCAGATGAGTTTGGTGATTGTCTTTGCGTCCCGCAAGCGGATTATTCGGGTTGGGAGAATAGCGGGTCAGTATGCGAAGCCGCGTTCGAGCGATGTGGAGACGATCGATGGGGTGACGTTGCCATGTTATCGTGGCGACATTGTCAATGGATATGATTTTACTCAGGCATCGCGGGTACCGGATCCGGGTCGGTTATTGCGTGGATACGATCGTTCTGCGGCTACATTGAATTTCATTCGCGCGTTGAGTGAGGGTGGATTTGCGGATTTGCATCATCCGGAAAACTGGAATTTGTTATTTGTCAATGAGGTGAAGGGGGAAGTTGCGAAGCGGTATCGGGATTTGGTTCGATCGCTTGGTGATGCGTTGAAGTTTATGGAGACGATTCTCGAGGGCAGTACGGTCAACGAGTTGCGTCGGGTTGATTTTTTTACATCGCATGAGGCGTTGTTATTGCCTTATGAGTCTGCGTTGACGCGCAAGAGCATTCGAGGGATTGGTCATTACAACATGGGTACACATTTTCCATGGATTGGAGAGCGGACACGTTCGTTGGGTGGAGCGCATGTGGAGTATTTTCGAGGCATTCGCAATCCGATTGGAGTGAAGATAGGGTCGAAGGTAAGTGCGGAGGAGTTGTTGGAGTTGATAGAGCGATTGAATCCGGAGAATGAGCCTGGTCGATTGACGTTGATTCATCGATTGGGTCGAGCGTATGTGGAGACGAAGTTACCTGGGATGATTGAGGCGGTACGTCGGTCAGGTCGGACGGTGTTATGGGTTTGTGATCCGATGCATGGCAACACGGTCAGTACGGCGCATGGTCGCAAGACACGTCGGTTTGATGATGTGGTTGACGAGTTGCGATTATCGTTTGCGATTCATCAAACTTATGGGTCGCATTTGGGTGGTGCGCATTTAGAGTTAACGGGGGACAACGTTACGGAGTGTGTGGGAGGATCACGAGGATTAACGGAATCGGATTTGGAGTCGGCTTATGAGACCCAGGTTGATCCTCGTTTGAATTATGAGCAGGCGTTGGAGATCGCTTTTGAGATAGCGGGTAAGCTTACGGAGTCGCGAGCGCCCTAGGGTTTGCTTTTTGGTAGGCCAGCGCGATACGGATCAGAGGGTAGGGTATTTTCTCTTGGAGTTCTTCGTAGATTGGTTTGAGTCGTTCGTCTCCGATTTTTGCGACGATGTTACAGATTTGGGAATAGGTGTCATGGGATAGCCATGGGGAGACATCTCGGATTTCGTTTGCGAGGATAGCGTCGGCGAGATAGTTTGCGACGGTATTTTCGGAGATGTTCCCGATGGCGGCGATTTGTGCGAGTGATTTTTTTTCTTGGAAGAGTTGAGCGTAGCGAGTTCGTTGCGGTGAATTTTGGAATTGAAAGGGTTGGTCCATTGGGACGTTTTTGAAATCGCAATAGGACTGAATTGCATTGATAATTTCATTTCCGTGGTTGCGCAGTTGGTGTTCACCGATACCGGTGATGGCGCGAAGGGAATCGATTTTGGAGGGTCGAATAGCTGCGAGTTCGGCGAGTACTCGATCGGAGAACAGGACGGATGGGGCTACATGGGATTTCAAGGCTGTTTCGTGGCGCCAGGTTCGCAGTCGGTCGAAGAGACCTTGATCGTAGAGGAAGCGAGCGAGTGATTTGTCTGGGGCATCGTTGATGGGTCCTGCGAGTTTGGCGAGTGGAGGGTTATCGTTTCCGAAGAGGATTCCTTTTGCTTTGGGGCCTAATTTAAGAACGGGGTAAGGGTTACCGACGGATTGCAGAGCGCCGAGTCCGATGAGTTGTTCGATCCAGTTGCGGATTTCTTTTCGAGAGTGTTCTTTGAGGATACCGAAGGTGCTGAGTGCTTGGTGGTTTCGATTTTTGATTTCGGCGCTATTGGAACCGGCGAGAACATCGCAGATGGCATGGATGCCGAAGCGTTCACCCATATGGTGGACGCAGGAGAGTATTTTCTGCGCGAGGACTTTGGCGTTTTCCACGACATCAATTTCGCCGAGGCAAAGGTCACATGCGTTGCAATTGTCTAGAGGGTAGTTTTGGCCGAAGTATTCGCTGATGGAGCGGTGTCTACAGCATGGGGTTTTGCAGAAGCTGACGAAGGAGTCGAGGAGTTTCAATTGGGTATTGAGCCAAGATTCGGGGGCGTTGTTATCGGTGGATGATTTCGAGATGATATTTCGGATGCTGTGGACATCGCGCATGGAGAACAGGAGTACGCATTCGGATTTTAGTCCATCGCGACCGGCGCGTCCGGTTTCTTGTTGGTAGCTTTCCATGGACTTGGGTATAGCGGTATGGATTACGTATCGGACGTTGGAGCGGTCGATTCCCATACCGAATGCGATGGTGGCGACAACGACATCGACTTGTTCTTTCATGAATGCATCTTGAGCTTTTTGACGTTCTTCGTAGGTTAGTCCTGCGTGGTAACCGACGGCACGGTATCCGAGAGAAACGAGGGCAGCGGCGAGGTCATCGACATCGGATCGTTTAAGGCAGTAGATGATTCCGCCGACGGTGGGTTGTTGTGCGAGTGTTGGTGAGGGGTTGGAGTTTTGATTTGAGGAGTGGCGATCGATGATGGTTTGGCATTGTTTGACGACATCACCTTGGGGGATGATTCGGTAGGTGAGGTTTGGTCGGTCGAAGGAGTTGATGGAGACGGTGGGGTTTTCCAGTTGGAGTTGGTTGATGATGTCTTGTTGTACAATTGTGGTAGCGGTTGCGGTGAGTGCCATCATGGAGGCATTTGGGAAGTGATTTCTGAGGGTTGCGAGTTGGCGGTATTCCGGGCGGAAGTCGTGTCCCCATTGAGAAACGCAGTGAGCTTCATCGATTGCGAT
The DNA here is from genome assembly GCA_044344575.1 of Pirellula sp. Lineage (GTDB taxonomy): Bacteria > Planctomycetota > Planctomycetia > Pirellulales > Pirellulaceae > JBKCUI01. The sequence goes on from JBIJCS010000163.1 coordinate 5,850, forward strand.
GGTGTTTACTTGGTTACCGAGAAAGAGTTCGTGGAAATCTTTTTGTAGGGCTCGTTCGGGAGAGGCGAAGAAGAGTCGCAGTCGTTGAGCTTGGAGGTCGGCGATGATTTGTCTTTTTTCGGTGGGGCTTGAGGTGCTATCCCAGCGAGCGGCAGGGATCCCGAGTTGGTGGAGCGAATCGACTTGGTCTTTCATCAGAGCGATAAGGGGGGAGATAACGATAGTCAGTCCACCTCGATAGACTGCGGGAGCTTGGTAGCAGAGAGATTTTCCGCCGCCGGTGGGCATAACAACGAGTGCGTCGTTGCCGTTGAGAGCGGCGAGGATGGCTTGATGTTGTGAGTGGCGTAGTTCGCTGAAGCCCCAGACTTCTTGGAGCATTTGGGTGAAGCGAGTTGGGATAGCAGCAGACATAATCAATCCTCCGGAGGGTGGAAGTGAGACCAAAACGGTTGGCTTCTCGCGTGAGAAGCGATTTGGGTCTATTGAAGAGGTCTGCGGTGACACGTTTGGTCACGGTGTCAAAAGGGCTCGGGAGAAATTTTCGAGCCCAGAGGGGGTATTTCTAGGGGGAAAACCTAGTTGGATTGGGTGTGTGGCGATTATTTATTGAGTTCTTCGATTTTTTTGCGGAGTGCCAATTCGTTTTCTTCGCTGGCTCCGATGAATACATCGACGATTCCTCCGTCGCGATCGATCAGTACGGTGTGGGGGATGGCGGAGACAGCATATTGTTTGGAGACGGAGCCATCGGTATCGAGGACGACGGTGGGGATTGTTTTGAATCGTTCGAGGAAGGGTCGGACACGTTTTTCTGGTTCTTCTAGGTTTACCAGGACGAGTTCGACGCCTGCATCTTTGTATTCTTTGGAGACATCGATCAGGGTGGGAATGGAACGGATACAGGGTCCGCACCAGGTTGCCCAGAAGTCGAGGATAAGGATTTTTCCTCGCATGTCTTTGAGTCGGAAGGGAGTTCCATCGATTTTTTGCAGGTCGAATTCGGGGGCACCTTGGCCGATCAAACGCATTTGGGGTGTGTCGCTTGGGCGATCGTTTGGTTCGTCGGATTCGTTGACGTATTTGGGGTCTGGGGCGTGTTGTAGTTTCCATTTCCCGTAGCGGCTACGGGACGCGTCGACACTAATGGTGTCCCCTAGAGAGACGCGGAGGATACTATTCCAGGGGAGGGAGCACTCGCCGAGTTGGGGGTGATTTCCGCGTAGTTCGTTGTTATCGACGGAGGTGGGTATTAGAGAGACGCGGGCACCTTGGTCGAGGATGACTTGGTAGGCTGCGAGGTTGTTTGATAGTGGTGGTTCTGGGGTATCGGTCTGGCTAGTAGGCTCGACTGGAGTGGGGTCAAGTTTGGGGGCGGGATCGAGAGCGATGAGTTCAGCGATATTCTTTACGGGGATGGTACGAGTTTCGCCGCGAACATCGACAGCGAGTTCATCGCGATCGAAGTTAACGAGTTGTCCGCGGAGGAGGTCACCATCTCTGGAGACGACGAGGTGAGTGGGAGGGTTTGATCGTTGCAATCGAGGGACGGTAAGCATTCGATTGCGTGAGGTTCGATCGATTTTATCGATACCTCGGTAGTCGAGGAATCGGATTCCTCGCACGAGGTCTTGGCGGATGGATTGTTTGGGGAAGAGGGGTGATTGGAAGTAGACTTCGAGGTCGTTACCGCGTTGGATGGTAGCTGGGAAGCAATCGCCGGAGAACAGGAAGAGGCTTGGGTCTTCTGGTTTGAGAGGTTTACCGAAATCGTTTTCATTGGAGGGGGTATCTGCGCGAAGGCTTGCTAGTCCATCGTTGGCTTTTGGTTTTCGGTTACCTTCGTTATTGGGTTGAGTCAGGAGTGGTTCGATTGCGCCATCGGAGGAGGGGTTAATGGGTACGGGTTGGAGTGCGAATCGAGGTAGCCAGGTGAAAGTGTTTTGATCTTCGGTGACTTTGGCAACGCTGACGACTTTGCCGAGTGAGACGACTTCGTCGGTTACTAGGCGTTGCGCGATCCGTTCGCGGCTGGATTCGAGATCGCTATTTGCTTCGGGAGGCAGTGGGGTGGAGGATCGGCTGATTTGTTTGATTTGTGTTGAGGGGAAGCGGAGTGGTTTACCGGTCAGTGTGATTGCGATTCCCGATTCATTGTTTTGGAGGTAGCTTTCGATGGATTCGGCGGCGAACCGTTGTCCGTTGGTAAGTTCGATGTTGGTTAGTATTTTGGGGTTGAGAGGATTATTGGGTGGGGAGGGGAATTCGATGCGTTCGATTTCGGAGAGTTGCAGTTCGATGGGCGCACCGTTTCCGCTTTGGACGCGGACGGTTTGATTATTTGTGGAGTCGTTTTCGTTTGGTGGGAGGATGTCACCGAAGAAAGTACCTCGGCTAGCGGTCATCCATTCGATCTGTTTTGTTCCTTCATCGCGTGCTTCGGAGGGTAGCGCGAAGGCGCTGCGTGAGATTCTCAGGTCGCGGAGGGTAAGAACACCGAGGGCGGTATTGGTGAAGCTAACTTTGGTACGTCCGACGAGTTGTTCTTTTGGATTTCCGCGCAATCGTCCGAGGACTTGATTATCCCGCATGAGGACGTAGATCCCTTTATTTGCATCGCAGAGCAATTTGAGTTTGAGTGCTTGTTCGTCTTCGTAGGGGATTTGGATGGTGGAGACATCGGCATCTTTGGAGTTTTCGAGGAGGAGTGTGACGTTGAGGATTTTTCGGTTTTGCAGTTTGCGAACTTGTAGTTCCATACGTCGAGGTTCACCGAGGGTGAGCCACCAGTTGGGGGAGTTTTGTTCCCAGGCTACATCGATATCGATGGTGGCAAGTTCGGGGAGGTTGGTCCATTGGGCGATGGTGGTACCGCTGGTATCGGTGGCGATTTCACCTGCCTTGAGATACCATTTTGTTGCGCGTCCATTGCGAGTTGCGGGGAGTACTTGTTCCCATTCTTTGGCATCGAGAACTTGGACGGCTTGATTATCTTTTGTCAGTATTCGGATCAGGTAGCGCAGTTGGCTTCGTGGTAGCTGGAGTTTTCCAAGGTCTTGGACATCGAGTTCGATTGTTTCGTTGGAAATAGCAACGAGGTTGCCGCTGACGACTTCTCCGGTATCTAGTTCGGCGTAGAAGAGTTGGTTATTGGTTGCGTCGGGTGGTTGTGTTGATTCGGGTGGTTGTGTTGGTTCGTTTGTGGATTGGTTTTGCGAACTGGTGTTTTGGATGA
>JBIJCS010000009.1:0-28858 GCA_044344575.1 Pirellula sp.
ACCGTGCTTCCTGCCCGCAGTGCCAAAGGCTTAGACAATGCGTTGCGATCCCCATTACGCAACTCCATATGCAACCCCCACGAAACCACTGCAAAGTCCGGTTGAGACTTGCGAATAACCAAACGGTAGCGATTCCTTGGATCCTTGCGAGTCCCACCAAACAAATCCGTCACCGATAAACGATACGTCCCAGACTCCTTGATCTCCAATTTACCCAACACATCTGTCGATCCACCGTCGAACGGTGGACCGTCATAGGCATAGCCATTGCTCGAAGGCTTCATCGGACTGACAATGTCGTTGAGCTCAATCACATCCATCCAATCCTGTGTATTCGGTTTGAGCATTTGCACCAACACCGACGGATCCGTAGGACGGCCCAACCGCTCCGACGCTACTTCGATCCACCAACTCTCTCCAGCTTGCGCCGTAAACTCGTATGTATCGGTGTCTGCTGCGGGATAAAATCTCCCCTCGATATCTAACGGCAATTGGATCGCTTGGACATCCTTCTCTTCCTCTTCCTTCATCGCTGCATGAGCAGCCAATCCTGTTGGTGGCCAAGAGAAAGAACTGACATTACGGGTAACAGGAAAAACAGGGACCGGGGCATCGAGCGGCAACTCCTGCAGCGTCAATCGATAAAAGTAGCCTTGCCCTCCCTTGAAGGTCAATTCGTGAACCTTGATGGTGTGCTTGCCACTAGTTTTAGCAATAAAATCGATCACATCTCCTGTACGCTGCGCGATCAAATCCCCACCGTTGGCGTCACCCAAAATCACCACAGGATCGAGCTTGGAGTCAATTCCTCGTGAGCCACAATGTACCAAGTACCGTTTGCCAGCCTCCGCATCAAAGCTGTAGTAATCAACCGCACGAGCACTGACCGTCGCATTGCATACCGAGGGAACCGTTAACGCCAATGCTGTCGCAAGGCTCGTGTTTCCTGGCTTTTGAATGAGCTCGGGTAAATTCCCTACCGAAAAAATCCTTGCTGACGAAATACCCAAGCGACTGGTGATCCTCGCCTCCACCAAACCCATTGGGACTTCTGGAGCTATCGTCAGTGTATATTGGTTAGGTATCAAGTTCCCTTGCGCATCACGCTTGGCCACCGCCGAAATACCCGGATGCTCGAAGATTAACTCACCGGCTTCCTCAATGTTTTCGCCTGCAACTGTGATATCGAAGGTAGTACCACTCTGTCCGCCCATCGGCTCTATGGACAACAACCGCGGCAACGGCAGGCATACCGACTGACCTTGCACCACACCGGATGCCACAAGCCAGATAATCATCAACGCGGCAGCATGCCTGAAGGCAAGCACACGAGACAGCACCCGGCGGTTTAACGTTCTCGATATCATGATCCTACTTTTCCGACCGCTGTTAGTGATTGAACAAAAACTCTTTCGTGTTGATCAAAGCCCAAAGGAGATCCTGTAGGTTCTCTCGCGTAACACGGCTAGGATCAACAGGATTCCCGTTGGCATCCAATCGGGATTCTCCAAGATAGGAAATCGCAGTCGCAAGTTCCTCCGGGGTCGGCTTTCGCGAAAAAGCAACACCGTAAAGTTCTTCGACCTTTTCGCTGATTGGCTTATCGGACTTCGCAAGCATCTCTGCTCGCCCCGTGCCGTTACCAAGCTTCGCTTTTACGTCCGCAGCATTCATCAAATGAAGACTCTGTGCAAGACTGGAAGTCTGAATCCGCTCACACTCACACACACTTTCGTTTTCAGGACGGCCGAATACTCGCAAGAAAGGCGAGGCAGTGTTGTAGCTGTTATCTGGAAGCCCGATCGCGCGCGTTCCAGGTGGAAGATTAGGAAAATCGGTTCGTGTCTGAGCAAGATCGTCTACCGCGTCCAACAAAACCTCAGCTTGTAACCGACGCGGATAGTAACGAGAGTAGTTTTGCAAGTCGTTTGCGTTGTGCTCGTTCGGAGTAGAACTCAATTGGTAAGCATTCGATTGGACGATAGTCCGCACCAACTCCTTTAAGTCAAAACCGCTCTCAATAAAATGCTTTTCAAGTGCAGCTAGTAACTCAGGATTGGTCGGCGGATTCGAGTCGCGAATATCGTCCTCTGGTTCTATCAACCCACGTCGTAAAAAGTGCTTCCAATACCGATTGACAAGCGCCTTTGCAAAAAACGGATTGCTCGGCTGAGCCATCCAATCCGCTAACTTCAAACGTGGATCAACATCCGGGGCAATTTGCAAGGCTTCTTGCCCTAGTGGCGCGGGCCGCTGAACCACCCCAGTCTTCATGTTCGCGATGCCCGCAACCCCACGCTTGTGGAATATCATGTCTTCGCCACGAGTCGCCGTCGGCTTGCGCCCAACTTGGCTAAAAAAAGCCGCAAGACTGTAATAGTCATCTTGGCTCCAGCGTTCAAACGGATGATGGTGGCACTGAGCACATTGCATTCGAACACCCAAAAACAATTGGGCAACGTCCTCAAGCTGTTGCTTCGGGTCCTTGACCCGTTTGTACCAAGCCACAGGTGGATTCGACACCACTGTTCCTGTAGCCGCAAGCAACTCGCGAACGAGTTGATCGTAGGGCTTGTTCGCCAATAGACTGTCGCGAATCCAAGAGTAAAACGCAAAATTCGAAGTGATATCCGAAGCGTCGTCGCGACGGTTCTTCAACATCGCAGTCCACTTGTTCGCAAAAAAATCCGCGTACTCTCCACTCGAAAGCAACCTCTCAATCGCAGTGTCCCGCTTGTTTGGAGAACTATCCCCAAGAAATTCACTCCACTCCGTTGGCGTAGGCAACCGACCTGCAACATCCAACGAAACCCGTCGTAGAAATGTTGAATCATCCACAACCGGTGACGGTGGTATCCCAAGTTTCTTTAGATTCGCAAAGACGTGATCATCGACAAAATTCTTCGATGCTGGAACCGATTCCACCGGTAGACCTTGCGGAATGGACGCGTGAAATACCGCAACCGTTCCCTGATACCTCACCATGATGGAAGCGGAACCGGGAATACCAAGAATCCGAACCAGACCCGTTTCATCGACACTCGCCATCGCCGTGTCATTGGACTCAAAGAGCGCGAGCGAAGTCACGTCCCGCTGCGCTCCGTCCGAATAAGCAGCCGTTACGCGTAGACGATGCTCCGAATGCATCGGAACGACACCACCCACGGGATCGACCGTCAAGGCCGTTAACCTCGGAGCCGACTGACCATCGTACAGAGCTCCTTGTCGTATCCATTGTGCCAATGTTCTGAAAGATTCAGAGTCCGCCGGTAACTTCGCGCCACCACCATGAGGAACTAACCCAGCTCCCTTGAGCAACAATAAACTCTGTTCCGGTGCGTTGAGGGCAAGTCGCCTACCCCGCCCTTCGATGACCAAGTGCTGATAATCTTCAGCTGGCTCAAATCCCAACAACGAAAGCTGAAATCCTCGCTGCCCCCCCCCAGCCTTGGCATGACATGTCCCAGCATTGCAACCATGCTTAGTAAGAACTGGGATCACATCATTGACCATACTAACCGGTCGATCCGCTACATTGGGTTCGGCACCCTGCAATTTCCTATCCCCAATTGACCATCCCCCACCGAAATTCCCGCCGACTCCCTCGATCACTGGAAAATTCAATGCGAGACCAATAACAAGCAAGCCCAAAAAAGCACGTTGCAATGTTGCAACAGCGCGTCCACACAAACGGGAGCACAATCCGACACTGAATGCTTGAGTCGGCCCAAAAGAACCGGATTGCAGAATGCTGATCATGACAAATCGAGCAGGTGCCTAGGTGGGAGGGAAGTGGAGGGCCAGAAATCCACGATTCCGACCGCTCAAGTCTTTCGACCATCACAGTATACCACAGAATCCGAGGTAAGTTGGTTACCCCCCAACCCAAAGTGCCCACCTGAAAACAGACGCAGACGCCAAGAAAATGGTGGCTTGCCTGGGCGAAAACGCAGACCGAAAACGATTACTTACCGGCAGGTTTCAAGGCCGCGACCTCTGCAGATTGCATGTCACGGATTTCTCCATTATTCAACAAGACCCACCCTCCTTTTTCCTTGGCGTTCGACTGCATGGCTACCCATTGGTCTCCAGCCTTCGTTCCGTCAATCGTCGCACCAAAATTGTAGACTACCAATCCGTTGCTGATCAAAGTCGCAATGGCTGGATGCTCCACGTCGTAATTGACGAAACCCGCCGCATCCGTCGGAGGTTTCATATTGCCAGCAGCCAACCTCTTGAGCAACTCTGCCAAATCCAACAAAGCATCCTTCGCTTCCGGCATCCCTGCAGTCTCGGAAACTGTCGTTGGAATCTCCTTGCTACCGCACCCAGTCAGAGACACCGAGGCGCAAGCTAAAAACATTAAGATGCTAAAAAGCATGGAGCTAAGGATTCGCATTTTTTAGTTACTCAAGAATCAACGAATAAAAATGACCGACAAAACAACTCGACGACTAGTCTACTGCACTGACAGCCTCGCCTGCGTCTCGACTACCTAAAGCTTGCCACGTCACAAAGTTGATGTTGTCACTCATGAACTGCACCGCACCATCAGCAAACACGGTGTTCACCCCGCCAGAATGGTAGCTAGAAGCTGCCATGTGCAACGTGTTGAAAGAAACACCACAATTGTATCGCTGGTCGGCAATGTTCGACCGTCTAACGTTCCAGTTGATCGGCAATGTGTGACTGTAGACAAAGTTCGGGGTTAACGCTCGGTAATACTGATGACCAGTGTAGCGGATCCACGTCCCAGTTGTGCTTTGTCCGTTTGGCAAACATTGCGGAATGTTGCGCCCATCCATGAATTGGGCGGGATTTGTGTAAAGCGTTCCAGTGAAAAACACCGTGGTGTTGTCCCAAGTATTCGTTGCGTTCCAATCGCGAGTTCCCCGCATCACTTCCGAAAACATCGCTGTATTGCTAGTGCCATCTCGCACATCCGCAATACGCGGTCCTCGCATCGTGTCGCCAGCTGCGGGATAAGCCCGAGCAAATATCCCGTCAATCGCGGTACCCCCACGAAGGTTCGCCCCACCTGTACTCGCGTGATAACTTTGTCGTCCCGCACCAAAGTACTTATTTTCCGACACATCAGAAGGACACAAAAATACCGGGACATCGGTAACGCGTGCCGCCGCATTCGCACCCGTTCGAGTCGGAACACTTGCGTGAATCGGCGCATCACTGTTGACGTTGTAATCCAAGTTGAATTGGTTGAACTTCGTTCCAGCCTCAAAGTACGGCAACATAAATACCTGCACAGGGGCTTCCGAAGTTCTAGTCACCCTTGCACCCGACGTCTCAGTAAACACCTTCGTATGTTGCGTCGGTGGAAACGTTTTAAAGGCACTTTCAAAGTTGTGTGCAGCAAGACCAAACTGACGGATAAAATTCGAACACTGCATCCGCCGCGCCGCCTCACGCGCTGCCTGCACAGCCGGTAGCAGCAAACCGACCAAGATTCCGATGATCGCAATGACGACCAACAACTCGACCAAGGTAAACCCCATCCTGCGTTTGGACATACCGACACCTCTCGAAGATAAAATAAATGGATAAAGCCCAACCAATCATTCGGCAAATTACCAAAAACTAACAATCGGCTCCATTACGTAAATTAATCCCAAAGCACATTTGTGTAAATACCAGTTACTTGGTGGGGTAAACCCCTCGAAAGTAAAATACATACAGCAACTGGGGAGATCGCGTACTTAGTACCGTGTTTTCGTCCCCCCCGACTTTTTCTTGGTAGGCTTTTTGCCATACACTCCCGCCATCTCCGCGATCTGTTGTGCCAAAATCTCCCTTGCACTCTCCGGCTCCAACAACTCGGCTGCAGAACCCAGTTTTAGAATGTTGGGAATCACTTCCAGGGGATGATAAGCTGGAACCGTCAAGATGCTTGAACCGTCCTCGCATGCCTCTAAGGTCTGCTCGGCATGCCAAGGCTCCTCCTGCACCCACCGTGTCGCCTTAGACGATAACCTGATGCGGTAAGGAATCGGTTGATCTCCACTAAATATCCCAACACTTCGATTCAAGTGATCCGCGATGTCGATCTGCGGATCTGGCTTGAACCACTGATCCATCGCTTCGACTCGCTGGAAACGATCGAGTTTCCAATGCCTGAGTCGCTCGTGCGGCTCACTATCCATGTGCATGCCGGTCTCGGTGGCAACCAGATATATGCTGGATTGATAAATAGCCAATCCGTAGGGCTCAAGCAATCGCTGTCGTGGCGGACTTGTCGTCGACTCGTAGATCACATCAAGCCGACGATGCTCTTGAATAGCCCGATTGAGAGTTTGCAACATCCCCTTCTGCTTTTCATACGTTTTCGGCACGATACCCAATACTCTTAAAGTCCTTCGGTAACGTTCGTAGTGCTCCCAAACCCCCTCGGGTAACTGCTCGCGTACTTTGTGCCAGAACGCCTCAATACCTTGCCAGAACTGTGTCCCCGCCAATGGAATAAGCAAATCTCTACTCATCGACAAAGCGATCAACTCGCTGGCGGTAATGGTGATACGGTGCAAACCGGTATCTGTTTTGTTGATTTTCCAAACCCGTCCCCTCGCTGACTCTTGAACGCTCAACGGCATCCCCGCTGCACGTAACGCTTCGAGATCCCGGCGTATGCTCCGAGGATGTAATCGATCCAGTCCCAGTTCTTCGATGACACTATTGGTCAACTCATCGATCGTCGCACCAAAGCGTCGACGTTCTAGCACCTGGATGATTTTATGTTGACGAATCAGCTGTTCATTGCGCGCCAAAACGAGAATTCCTTTGGCTAGTGCCCGGCTATGCAACTAGTCCAAATAGGTGTAACTAGTCCAAATACGTCGTCCAAACCGCCGCGTTTTCGTACTCTTTCGCAAGCCTCGCGGCGACTTGCTCATCAAGCTGCCCATTACCGACCAAAGCTTTGATCCGCTTCTGAAATCCTTCTTGTAAACCGGATATATCATACCGGGCAAAAGAAACCATGTCTTGAATTTTACTGCCCGGCACGATCTTGCTCACATGGAATCGCCCATCGGATTCGATGTGAATCTGAGCCTCATTCGGCAACCCAAAGAGATTGTGATAGGACCCCATCACCTCTTGGTAAGCCCCGACCAGGAAAATCCCAAGATAATAATCTTGTCCTTCCTTCCACTCCGGTAACTCCAACGTTTCTTTTACATCCCGCACATCCACAAACTTGTCGATCTTGCCATCGGAATCGCAGGTGACATCGACCAACGTTGCGAAGTCGATTTTGGGATCTTGTAGTCGATGCAATGGAACAACTGGAAACAACTGACCGATCGCCCAAGCGTCCGGGGCAGATCGAAATAGTGAAAAGTTACACAAGTACTTCGCAGCCAGCACCCTTTTCACGTCTTCGAATTCTTCGTTCGGATGACGCGACAATTCCGATTCCTTCAAAGCGCGAGCGCACAACTCCCAGTAAAGAACTTCCCCCTTGGCTCGGTCCTCCAACGAAATCAAGCCGAGATTGAACTGTGTGTGCAATTCATCCTTATGCTCCACCGCATCATGATAGTACTCAAAGTAGTTTTTCCCATTGATCTCGTCGAGCAACCACTTCATCTCCGTGATCACTTGAGGATCGTCTTCATCAATCGTAACTTCCGGTAAATCATCCGCAAAAGTCTCAATCTCCTCGCGAATCGACGTTACCAATACGGTGTGGTAAGCAGTCATCATCCGTCCGCTTTCAGTCACCAAATTCGGGTGCGGAACCCCTTCTTCCTCGCATACAGACTGGACGGTGTAAACGACGTCGTTTGCAAACTCCTGAACCGTGTAGTTCATCGAAGACTCTGTACGGGTTTTCGAGCCGTCGTAATCGACTCCCAAGCCACCACCGATATCTAAGTACTCCACAGGGAATCCCAATCCATGGATTTTGGAATACACCCTCGCAGCTTCTTTCATAGCATTCTTCACTCGCTTGATGTCGGTGATCTGGCTGCCAATATGGAAATGCATGAGGTGCAACAGCTCTCCCTTTCCATGCTCTTTGAGCAACCGTAAACACTCCAACAATTCGGAAGTCGTCAGACCAAACTTCGCGGAGTCTCCTCCGGAACTAGCCCACTTCCCACTCCCTCGTGTGTACAACTTGGCTCGCAAACCAATCCACGGATATGCACCTATCTCCTGGCAGACTCGCAAGAGAATCTTTAGCTCATTAAGCTTCTCGATGACAATCACAACCCGCTTTCCCGATTGCACCGCCAGAAGGGCGAGTCGACAAAAGGACTCATCCTTAAACCCATTGCAAATGAGCAACGATTCCGGTGTTTGATCCTGCGCAATCGCCGCATACAACTCCGCTTTCGAGCCACACTCTAAACCCACTCGATAACGATTCGTTTCCTTTAAAAACTCTTCGACCACCTCACGTCGTGGATTGACCTTCATCGGAAACACTGGGTAGTGCTTCCCCTTGTACCCAAACTGTGTGATCGCGTCCGAGTAAGCTCCCGACAGCAATCTCAATTGGTTCGTTAAGATCTGAGGAAAACGCAACAAAACCGGTAGCTGAAGTTTCTTTTCACGTACCAAATACTCAACCACCTGCTTCAGATCAACCCACCGGGCATCCGCATTGGCAGGATGTGCAATAACATCTCCAGCGTTACTTACAGTGAAATACCCAGCCGACCAATTCTCGATACCATACGTGCGGGAAATGCGTAGCTGCGTTTCTTCATTCATTTCGACTGCGTTTCCAGAAGAGGAGCGTTCCAGAGCCCGGGATGTAAAACCGTTAGTCTACAGGCTTTTTACCCTCGGCGAAACCCAGGGAATGCCCCCTCAGCGACGGGTCGGACTTGCGCTCCAAGGATCCTCGGGCCAAGAGTGCTTTGGGTATCGACGCTTGAGCTCCTTTTTCACTTCCGCATATCCATAGCTCCAAAACGAACTCAAATCGTCAGTAACCTGCTGTGGCCGACCATTCGGAGCAAGTAAATGGAGCAACAGTGGAACGCGTCCCCTGGCAATCCGCGGAGTCTCTTTCCATGAAAACACCTCTTGAATCTTCACCGCCAATACCGGGGGCTTGCCCTGCTGATACTCAATCCGTATCGAACTCCCTGATGGAACTTCCATGCGCTCCGGAACCTCCTGCTGCACGGCTCGCAACTGCTCTTGGCTTAACAAGCTTCCCAACCACTGCAACCAAGCTCCCGATCGTACTTGGTCCAACGACCTATTTCCTCGGCACAAATTTTCAGCCACTTGCTGCAACTCGTCGACTCCCATCGCCGGTAGCCGCAATTCTGGTACCCATTCCCGCAAACACCTTACCCTCTCAATCCACTGCAATACGCTAACATCCTCTTTCGGAAAAACGCTTTCCCAGTGCGTCAAAACCGCCTGATAGAGAACTTTCGCGCATTCATCTTCATTACGGATAGATACCGGTGTTTCCTGCAAGCATAAATCCAACCAATACGACCTGCGGCGGCCGACAACTTGCCTCTGCGTAGGATGAAAAAACAACTCGTCCCGAGTCTGTGCATGCTTGCCTACCAACCATTCCGGACGCACCCCGCTCGCTTGGCGTACCATGGCGTCCGTCTTTTGCCCCTCAACATCAATGCACAAAAACAACTCCGAAGATCGCAAACCCGTTTGCGGACTTAACTGAACCCCCTTGCCTCCTACCATCACCCCTTGTGGCTTTCCCGAATTGCGACGTTTCGCAAGTCGATCGGGAAACCCAGCAAGCAAGGCACGCATCACCCCTACGTCAGGATGTACCAACGGATCCTCTGAACTCTCACCCGCTTGCCCCCCCTCGAACCGACCTTGCATAGAATCCGGTTCATCAAATATCGCTTCAATTTGCCTCGCCACCTGCTCAATCGTCTTTGCCGCATTCGCGTTGTATCTACCAAAAGGCGTCGTGGCCTGATCGCGTCCCTTACTCAACCAATGCAATCGCTCCACGCAGTCACTCTCCCATGACCGCGTCGCTTGAGTATGCATCCCCGTCGGTGCCCCATGCGATACCACACGATCAAAAGGATCGCGCTCGCTAAGCATCGCCGCCATCAAACTCGCCTCGCGCAAACACCCCAACAACTCGGCTTCTATGCACATCCTGCCTAATCTCGGATGAAGCGGCAAACGGCTCATTTTCTCACCGACCTCAGTGATCCTCCCCTCCTCTACCGCATCGAGCACTTCCAATACTCGCCCCGCCGATTCCCAAGCATCCACGCGGGGCGTCTCCAACCAAGGAAAACCATCCCCAGATCCCTCGCCCCACGCATAGAGCTGTAATCGTGCCCCGCTCAAATCCACCCGCCGAATCTCAGGCTCGAGAAATGCCGATCGAGCCCTGTCGGACACTTCACTCCACAATCGAATACATAGCCCCGGCCCTAACCGACCCGCTCGCCCAGCACGCTGTGTCGCCGATGCACTCGAAATGTTCTCCAACTCCAAACGATCAAGCCCCAAACTTGGAGCAAAACGCAAAACCCTTGCTAACCCACTGTCGATCACGGTTCGCACTCCAGGGATCGTTAAAGAGGTTTCAGCAATATTGGTGGAAACAACGATCCGCCGCCGACTGGTACTCTCTATCGCTCGGGCCTGCTCTTCCAAACGCATCGATCCCATCAACGGCAAAATCTCAAATCCTCGCAACCTCGACTCCTGATCCAACCCTCGGATCGTCCGATGAATCTCAGAAGCCCCAGGCATGAATACCAGGATGTCCCCCTCGGTCCTCTCCGCCACTTGTGCAGTCACCGCAACCGTATGCTCGATCAATGATTGCCTTGGCTCCAAAGGCCGATACTCCACACGAACAGGAAAGCCCCTATTCTCGATCCGTACACATGGAACACCCTTCAGATGCTCTGTGAACCACTCCGCATCCAACGTCGCTGACATGAACACAATGCGCAAATCTTCCCGCAACTCATTCTGTACACGACGCAACATTCCCAACAACAAATCACCATCAAGCGAACGCTCATGGAATTCGTCAAGAATTACAACCCCAACATCCTGCAACGCTGGATCCTGTAGCAACTTCCGGATCAATACCCCTTCAGTAGCAACAATCAACTGGGTCTGTTTTCCAACGCGATGATCGAAACGAACCGAATATCCAATTCGATCCCCCACCCGCGTTCCGTCTTCATAAGCAATCCGCTCCGCCACCGACCTAGCTGCCAGCCGACGCGGTTGCACAAGATACGTTCGAGCACCTGGCTTGATATCCGCAAGCATCGGCGCAACCCGCGTGGTCTTTCCCGTCCCAGGCGGCGCCTCCACCGCTACCATTGCATGCGATACAACTTCTCTTCGAATCTGATCCAAATACCCATCGACGGGCAAAACCTCTCGTATCACTGCGGTCGCCTCTGCATTTCCCAATCCATATCCTGCTTGATGTCTACTCCAAAGCCGTTCGTTATGACGATCGCCGACGAGGATACTCGCCATTTCCATTGGATTGATTCAAACTCGGCTTCGTAAAAATCAGTCGGTGGCTATCCAACCCCAACAAGTCATCCAAACGCTCCCTCAACTCCTGATTGATACTCACCCGATGCTTGCGAGAAACCACCACAATCGTCTCTCCACTCTCGACCTTCAAATCAAAATGCACCTCCCGCTCCCCAGGATACCCTCGCAAAATCTCCGCAATTCTCGGGATCAACTCCTGGGAATGCTTTTCTTCATCGAACCGTATCCGAATCCCACTGGTGAACTTCGCGTCCACCTCCGCCATCGGCAAAACTTCATCAATGATCAAATTGAATTCTTCCTCGCCACGCTTATCAATCCGCCCCCTGGCCAACACGATAGCGTCCGCTTGGATCACATCCGCAAATCGTTCGTATGTATTCGGCCAAGCGATCGCACGCGTGATTCCTTCAAGATCCTCTAGATCAAAATTTGCATACTTCGATGGAGTATCCGGTTTCGGATTGCGGGTATGAGCAAGCTTAATCGATGAAATCACCCCACCCATCCAAACCTCAGTTCGATGCTTGAGATTCTTCGCAGTCACCGCATTCGCAGTACAGAACGATCGCAATGTCAACTCATACTCAGCCAACGGGTGAGAGGATAAGTAATACCCCAGCACCTCTTTTTCCATCGCAAGCCTTTCCTTCTCCGGATACTCTGGCATATCCGGCAACGCTACCGTCGCTGGCATCGCTTCGTCTTCCAAGTCTGCAAAAAGGTTTAATTGCCCACTTCGTTTATCCTTAGCCGCCTCGACTCCGCCCGCGATGGCCTTCTCCAAAACAGTCATATACTGTGATCGCTTACCACCCAAACAGTCAAAAGCCCCCGCTCGAATCAACGCTTGTAACGATGCGCGATTACATGCTGAACTGTCCACTCGATTGCATAAATCATAAATGTCCTTATAGGGACCATTTCGATCCCTCTCATCCGCGATTGCATCGGCCGCACCCCGACTACAACCCTTGATCGCGGAAAGACCAAAATGGATCTTTCCATCCGCTACACTAAAATCCCCCCGAGACGAATTGATACTCGGTTGCTCAACAACAATTCCCATCCGCTGACAATCTTCCAAGTGCTCCACTAAGGAGTCTTTCCGTTTGAAATTCCGGTTAGGAATATCTCCTGTCAATAACGCCGCCATAAACTCAACTTTGTAATGCGCCTTCAAATAAGCCGTCTGATAGGCAATCAATGCATAAGCCGTCGAGTGGCTCTTGTTAAAGCCATACCCAGCAAACTTGAGAATCATGTTCCAGAAATCTTCCGCATCCTTGCGAGCCAACCCAACTTCGACGGCACCATTGAGGAACTTCTCCGCATTCGCTGCAATGATCGATTCCTTCTTCTTGCTAATCGCTTTAATACAGGTGTAAGCTTTGGCCAACTCGATCCCACCCAGTCGGTTCAAAATGCGCATCACCTGCTCTTGATACACCATCACGCCGTGTGTCTCCTCAAGAATCTCCTTGAGGATGGGGTGCAAATAATTGGCCGGCTTTTTCTTGAGCTTGACCGCGATGTAGTCATCAACCATCCCACCTTCAAGCGGCCCCGGACGATACAACGCATTGGTTGCGATAATGTCCCGAAAATGATCGGGCTTCATTCGCTGTAGCAAGTCTCGAATGCCACCACTTTCTAATTGAAAAACCCCTTTCGTCTCCCCACGGCGCAATAACTCAAACGTCTTCTCATCATCCAACGGAAACTTCAATGGATCGACCCGCTCGCCGCGTGTCTTCTCAATCATGTCCACCGCTTTGGACAAAATGGTCAAGTTCCGAAGCCCCAAGAAGTCCATCTTGAGCAAACCAGCAGCCTCCACATCACCCATCGACCACTGCGTGATCACGTCGTCTTTGCCTGAACCCCGCATCAACGGGACGTACTCTGTCAACGGCTTGTCCGCTATCACCACCGCCGCCGCGTGAGTGCCGATACTCCTCGCCATTCCCTCAATCCGTTGAGCAAAACTAAAAAGCTCACTGATCTCCGGGGATTCAGCCGCTTTACGCAAGTCCTCGCTCGCAGCCAACGCATCCTTAATCGATATCTTCGGATCGTCCGGAACCATCTCGCTGATTTCCGCAACTCGACTCAGCGCTACGTTGATGGTTCTCCCCACATCCTTGATCGCACCACGCGCCTTGAGCGTTCCAAACGTCCCAATCTGCGCGACATTCGATTCCCCGTATCGGTCTTTAACATACTTGATGATTTCACTGCGCCGCTCCTGACAAAAGTCGATGTCAATATCAGGAGCCTCAATCCGGCTTTCATCGAGAAACCTTTCAAATAGCAAGTCGTACTTGATCGGACAAACGTGTGACAAATACAACGCATAACAAACCAATGCCCCCACACCACTACCCCGAGCCGTAGCAGGAACATTGATTTCTCGCGCATAGCGAACAAAGTCCCAAACAATCAAGAAGTAATTTG
Organism: Pirellula sp.; assembly: GCA_044344575.1. GTDB lineage: Bacteria > Planctomycetota > Planctomycetia > Pirellulales > Pirellulaceae > JBKCUI01. The sequence continues at coordinate 13,969 of JBIJCS010000009.1, forward strand.
AAAAACCAAGCTTCTTGATCACCAACAACTCGCGATCCAACCGCTCCGTGACAACCTGCGCCAACTCACCTCCAGGACACATCTCGTCGTTGCCGTCGTAACGCTCAAGTAACCCCTTCACACATAACGCGCGGAGATACTCGTCCGAAGTAGGATGCTCCTTAGGAATCTCAAACGAGGGGAAGTTCCTACTACCCAATTCCAAGTCGATATCTACGGAATCCGCAATCGATTGGGACCGCGCCACCGCATCCTCGAGACCTAAGAAGTGCTCATACATCTCCTCCTGGCTTCGCAAATAGAACTGATCGTTCTCCATGCGCATCCGATTGCGGTCGGTGCGATACTTGCCCGTGGAAATACATAACAGTACGTCCTGGACCTCCGCATCTTCTTTGTCCACATAGTGCGCATCACTCGTCGCAACCAACGGTAATCCCATCCGCTTAGCAATGTCGACCGCTCCTAACAACTGTTCACGCTGAATCTGGAGACCATTGTTCATGATCTCAATAAAAAACCGGTCCTTAAAGGTCTTCGAAAACCATGACGCTACTCTTTGGGCATCTTCAATCGCACCCGCCGTATCGCTACCCCGAAGCACCGCTCGCGAAAACTCACTCGAAACACAACCGCTTAAACAGATGATCCCTTCGTTGTATTCCTGCAACAACTCTTTATCGATCCGTGGCTTGTAATAAAACCCTTCCAGACTCGCCCGAGATGCCAAGCGGATCAAGTTCTTAAACCCCGTACGATTCTTGGCCAATAACGTCAAATGGAACGCAGCCTCTTTTGCAGACGCAGCATCATGCTCATAACGACTTCCCGGCGCTACATAAGCTTCGTAGCCTAAAACCGGATTGATACCAACCTCCTTGGCCTTCTTGTAAAACTCCAATGCACCATGCAAATTACCGTGATCCGTCAGCGCGAGCGCAGTCATGCCATGCGACTTCGCTCTCCCCAATAACTTGCCAATCGTACCCGCTCCATCGAGCAAGCTGTAATGACTGTGACAATGCAAATGAACAAAAGGTCGAGGAGAACTTCCAGAAGCTTGATCCATCTTTTCGCTTTCCCTAGCTAACCCTAGCTAAATGGTCTAGGAATCAAATCCTTGCTCTAAGAATCGAAACCGTACGACAAAAAAGAAGGCCGCACACGGTTCACCACGGCGGCCTAAAAACGATGCGAACAAGCCCACCACCGAATCTACGATGATCGAACTGAACTAACCCAATCCAAGAAGGTTATTCGGAAACTAAGCAGGTTCCTTCGAGGAAGAATCCGCAGCACCCGCATCCTTGACCTCGCCATTCGACGGTGTCTCCGTTGAAGCTTCCGTCTCAGGGGCCTCGGATGCTTCAAAACCAACACGAGAAATCGCTTTAAACGTCGCGTCGAGATCCAGGTTGCCCTTGTACTTCACGAAAACGATCGGATTATCAATCGCGTCGGCTTCCTTCTGCGGTGCCAATTCGATTCCAACAACTCCCTTTTGCTTCGCAATCGCCGACTTCACCACCGGGTAACATCCGGTCGGACAAGTCATCCCGTCCACCTTGAACGTTATAAGCTTCGTTTCCCCAGACACTTCGGCTTCAGGTACCTGGCTCACTGCAGCCGGTGCAGAAGAACCTGGGAGCGGCTGGCTACAAGTAGAATTACAGCCGGTGCAAGCTAACCCAAGTATTCCACCGATGCACCCACACCAGCAAGATACTCGAACCAGAGAACGAAAACCAAATTGCTTGGACGTCATTTTTGAATACTCCCCAAAGTACGAACAGCTATATTGCTTTCACGAACTCGCTCATCGGACCAACGAACTCGCTGATTAAACGGATCCTCCCCTATTCTATGATCCGGGTAAGCCTTTGTGTACCACTCGCCGACCGATTTATTCAACGGATTCAGACATAGCTTCACCGATTCATGGTTCTCTCCTACGATTCGATTGCCGTTTCGGCTATACTAAGTAGGACTTTTAAGTGACGGCCTGTTGGGGGCTGCCACCCGGCAGTCAACGGTTGACCGGACCGATCGTCATCGGTTTGTTTCAATCTGCCCCAAATTCCGGCTTGCAATCCGGCAGACGATAGTAGTCGGAATAAAATTTCGCTACCCAACAGCAAGAAACACTTAGAAACCAATCCGTAAGAAACAACAACTCGTGCCGCAACCCTAGAGTACCCATGGGGTTACCTAGGACAGCGACCAGCGCGAGTCCCACCTTTCCCTCACACCACAGGTAGCTGCTTTCATGCGACCATCACGATTCGACCGATCCCTACCAAAGAACAAAGCATTGACCAAAAAAACGCTGATGCTCGCGTTGGCATCCCTAGGCACCTTCTCCAGCAGTGTGTTCGCCCAAGACTCCAAATACGATGCCACGGCGGTAGCCTCTCAAGGAGTCTCCAAACTCAAAGTCGGCCTCAAGGATTGGCCGCAGTGGGGTGGTTCGCCAGAACGCAACAACGTCCCTGACTCAGGCCCATTGCCCTCGTCCTTCGACGTAAAGTCGGGCAAAAACGTTCGCTGGAGTGTGCCCTTAGGATCGGAAACTTACGGGAACCCAGTCGTTGCCAACGGTAAAGCTTACGTTGGTACCAACAACGGATCCGGCTACGTGAAACGATACCCTGCAACCGTCGACCTGGGCGTTCTGCTTTGTTTCGATGACAACGATGGTAAATTCCTCTGGCAACACAGCAGTGAAAAACTCCCAACCGGACGCGTGCACGATTGGCCGAACCAAGGCATCTGTTGTGCTCCCTTGATCGATGGAGAACGCCTCTGGTATGTCACCAGCCGTGGAGAAGTTGCGTGCTTGGATACCCAGGGCTTCCACGATGATGAAAACGACGGACCTTTCAAAGAGGAACCTAACGAAAACAAAGACGAAGCCGACGTTCTTTGGAAACTCGATATGATGAGCAAACTCGGTGTGTCGCAACACAACATGTGCAGCTGCTCCGTCACCTCCGTCGGAGACCTCCTGTTCGTGAATACCTCCAACGGTGTCGACGACGGTCACATCACCGTCCCCGAAGAAAAAGCACCGAGCTTCATCTGCTTGAATCGCGATACCGGCGAAGTCCTCTGGACCGACAATTCGCCCGGTGCCAACATCCTTCACGGTCAATGGTCCTCCCCAGCCTACGGTGTATTCGGTGATGTCGAACAAGTCATCTTCGGCGGTGGAGATGGTTGGCTCTACAGCTTTGATGCACGCGGCGAAAATGGACAAGCAAAATTGCTGTGGAAGTTCGACTGCAATCCGAAAGATTCGGTCTACAAGCTCACTGGAGCTACCCGAAATCACATCATCGCAACCCCCGTTGTTTATGACGGCAATGTTTATGTCGCAGTCGGTGAAGACCCAGAACACGGTGAAGGTGGGGGACACCTCTGGTGCATCGACCCGACCAAGCGAGGAGACGTCAGCCCAACGCTGGTCTATAACTCCAAAGACCCAACCGTTGTTATCGCTCCAAAGCGAAAGCAAGCGATGGTTGCCGCCGAAGGCGACCTCGAGCGCGATAATCCTAATTCCGCCGCTGTATGGCACTACGTCGGCGCGAATCCAAAGGATTTCGAGGAAACCATGCACCGAACCTGCGGAACCGTCGCGATCAAAAATGATCTCCTATTTATTGCTGACTTCTCAGGCGTTGTGCACTGCCTCGACTCGAAAACCGGCACCGCTCATTGGACCCACGACATGCTTGCCGCGTCGTGGGCCTCTCCCCTCATCGCCGATGGCAAGGTCTACATCGGCGATGAAGATGGCGACATCTTGATCTTCGAACTCTCTCCAGAAAAGAAGGAAATCGCGGAAATCAACGTAGGCTCCGCAGTTTACACTACACCCATCGCCGCCAACGGCCGCTTGTACATCGCCAACCGCAACCGCCTCTTCTGCTTCGAAGAAGGCGCACAGTCGGAAGGGGTCAAGTAAGGAAGTCGCAACGTCTCAAAGACGTTCGATTGCTCGTGCGAACGAGACGCTTAAAAACTCAGCGTGTTTCCTCGCTGGACCCGAAAGGGCTCCAGCGATATGGTAGTCGGCTCCCCTCGCATATGCTGAATCATCAGTTCAGCACTAGCTGTCGACCAATGCAGTCCATGGCGAAAGTGCCCACCAGCGAGATAGCCATTCGAAAATGGATGCAGCGTTCCTAAATAAGGATACGAATCGATCGATCCAGGACGCAACCCTGCCCATTGCTTCACCGGATCATGGGTTCGTAATTCTGGCATCACCTCTTCTGCCCATCCCTGCAACTGCAACAACATCGCATCCGTTGTGCTTCGGTCAAACCCAACTTCTTCCTCGCAGGAACCAATCACGAGATGCCCATCTTCCCGAGGCACGATGTACCGATGCCCCTCGTTAATCACCATCGGAAACGGGGGCGAAGCAAGCCGATACAAAAGCATCTGCCCGCGTACCGGGTAAACCTGTGTCTCGATCCCCAACTCCTTCGTCAAGAGACTGGCCCAAGCTCCCGAAGCGATGCAGTACCGTTCCGCTGAAAAATACTGACAATCTTTTCCGCACCCCTTGGCTTTCACGGACTTGATTGCACTCGCATCCGTCTCAAAGCTGACCACTTCCCTATGCTCGAAAAGCTCTACTCCCGTGAGTTGACACCCTCGGCTTAACGCCTCCAAATGACGAGGATTCCGTACTTTCGCATCCCCAGGTACAAGATAAAAATCCGAATCGCAGCGGATCCCAGGTGCCACTCTAAACAGATCGGCAGACTGCAGCCGATCATAAGCAATTCCTAGCTCCTCCCACCAGATGCAGTTCGCTCGCAACGTTGCTCGCTCTGCGGCTGTTCGCCCCAAGTAAATCCCTCCAGAGGCTCGATGCTCATTGTCGATCCCCGTGAGCTCCAACAACCAAGAAGCCCATTGGCGATGAAGTACATCGGATCTTTGACGTAACTGCTCAATGGGATCATCGACCGGCTTCGTCGCCCCTGCAGGTAGAATACCTGCTCCGGCCCATGACGATTCACGGCCGATAGCCCCGCGCTCGATCAGCCCCACCTTCCATCCACGTCGCGCTCCCTCCAGAGCAATCGATAATCCGATCACTCCTCCCCCGACCACCAATAAATCCCGATGCGTCACAACTATCCCTCAGGGAATTCCTTTTCTATTCAACGGGAGCAATCTCGCCAGACTTGAGCTTTGCCAAGTAAACCTGCAAACTTCGGTAGATCACATTGCTGAGCAACAATACCCCCAACAAATTCGGGATCGCCATCGTCAAGATCATCATGTCACTGAACTCAAGAATATTCACAGGGCTAACAATCGAACCAAGGAACGTAAACACGAGGAATAACGTCTTGTAAACCATCGACGCCCCCTGCCCAAACAAATGAACGAAACATCGTTCTCCGTAATAGGACCAAGATACGCAAGTCGAATAAGCAAACAAGAAAATAGCCCCATAAAGCACATACTTGAACCAACTCAGCGATGCAACCTGCGTGATGGCTTGTACAGTGATCATCGAACCTTTGTTATCAACCGCTAGTTGTTGAACCTCTGGCAGTCGATAAACACCAGTGACCACGATCATCAAACCAGTCAGGGTACAGACGACAACTGTATCGATGAATGGTTCAAGCAAAGCGACAATACCCTCACTTACCGGCTCTTCCGTCTTCGCCGCCGAGTGCGCAATCGCAGCCGAACCCGCACCAGCTTCATTCGAGAAACACGCACGCTTCGCTCCAACCACTAACACACCAAAAAAGCCACCGTAGAGCGCAGATGGCTGAAACGCTCCCCCCAGGATCTCCATCACGGCCATCGGTATCCGCTGGTAGTTGACACAAAGAATGGTTAAACACATTCCGATGTACGCTAAACACATGAAAGGAACGACAATCCCAGCAAAATTCCCGATAGACTTGATCCCTCCGATAATCACTACCCCTACCGCAACGGACATCAAGAGTCCGTAAATCCAGGGGGATGTCTTTAGAATCTCAAAAGCCGGCTCATTTTGAAACGCGTTCAATGACTGGGCGACCTGATAAGAGTTTCCACCACCAAACGAGCCTCCAATGCACAGAACAGTAAACGTTATCGCTAAGACCTTACCAAGCGGTTCGAGTCCAAGTCCCGCTAACCCACGCTTGAGATAAATCATCGGACCACCGAGTACCATCCCCTTTTCGTCAGTCGTTCGATACATCACTGCCAATGTGCACTCGGCGAACTTGGTTGTCATCCCGATCAACCCAAAAAAGATCAGCCAAAACGTAGCACCTGGCCCCCCCAACCCAATGGCGATGGCAACTCCAGCAATATTCCCCAACCCAACGGTACCGGAAAGTGCCGATGACAACGCTTGAAAGTGCGACACATCCCCACGATCCTCAGGTTTGTCATACCTCCCTCGAATCAAATCGATGGCGTGTCGGAACAAACGTATGTTGATAAACCCCATGCGCAGCGTCAAAAATACTCCACCAAACAAAAGCCAAATAACGACAAAAGGGACTTTAACCCCAAGCCAATCAGGTGTTCCAAAATCGTAAAATAAAACGGTATCCAGCGGTGCTACGAGTGCTTTACCAAAAAAGCCATCTACTCCTTGAATCCATTGAGGCAACTCGGCTTCTTCTGCCTCGGATTTGGCAGGCAGAGACCCAGGCAACGGAACTTGAAATGGATCTACGGCTATCTGCCCAATAGGACCCGCACCCGGTACTCCATGGATTCCCCAAGACACGAATCCACCCGTGATCCCCGAACTCACCCAAGCAATCTCAGATTGCCCCCCCCGATGTTTTCCAGGTGAACTACCATGCGACGGAACGTCCAACCCACCAGCAAAACTGCTACATCCACAAAGAAGTAACGACAGTAAAACCGATACAAAACGCACAGCATGCATTGCAATTGACGACGATGCGACACGAGAAAGTCTCATAGAGAATATGGATGGGGTTCGTAGGGAAAGAATTCCCCTGGACTCATGGGACAGGACCAGGGATCGAACAGGACCGGGGACCCTCGCGTGGGTAACGCCAAACACACAAATTGCAATCATACCGAATAACTCAAGCTTACGCACAGGTATTGGCGTAGAAATTCAAGGGCAATTCGCCCATAATACAAACAGCTTTTGCTTTACCCACCTTCGATCCGCGACTCGGATATCCCGCCTTTGCTATGACGCTTATAACCCATAAATTCGCCCAGATAGACACCCATCCCTATGCTCGCCTTCTCAATCCGATAAGCACAACATGCCACGATGCAATCTGCCGCAAGCGTTCTTGTTGGCCTACTACCCTCCTTCTCGCGATGCTTGCCTTCACTTGCACCCTCACTGTATCGCGCCCCCCCAGCACGTTCGGGCAACAACCGAGCGCACTCGCGACCGAATCGGACGACCAAGTAGTAAACTTCGCCACCGAAGTCCAACCGATCCTCGCTCGACGCTGCTTCGCTTGCCACGGCCCAGATCAAGCCGAAGGAGGCTTGCGACTGCACGAACGTGACTCCGCAATCGCGACCCTCGAATCTGGACACGCTGCAGTGGCACCCGGTAAACCGGAAAGCAGTGAGATTCTCGAGCGAATTCGCAGTGAAGATGAATCTTTGAGAATGCCGCCGGAAGGCAAGCCCCTTTCCGAGCGAGAGCAAAGTGTTTTACGACGTTGGATCGAACAAGGAGCTGAATGGAAAAAGCACTGGGCGTTCGAAAGACTCAGCCGACCTCACATTCCAACGAACAACAATGGCACCTCCAATCACCCAATCGATGCGTTCATCGATCAACAACTCGCGAAGCGGGGCTTGACGCGCGCCCCCCAAGCGGACTCTGTTCACTTACTGCGACGCCTCTACTTTGACTTGATCGGTCTGCCTCCAACACCGGAACAAGTAGATCAATTCTTGTCCCGCGCTGCAAATGGATTCGAACACGCATGGGAAACAGAAATCGATCGGTTGCTCGCATCCGAACATTATGGAGAACGTTGGGCAAGACACTGGCTCGATGTCGTTCGCTATGCCGAAACCAACAGCTTTGAACGCGATGGTGCAAAACCTCACGCATGGCGTTATCGCGATTATGTCATCCGATCGTTCAATGCAGACAAACCATACGACCAATTCCTCATTGAACAACTCGCCGGCGATGAAATCCCCAACCCAAATCGAGATTCTCTCGTAGCTACCGGCTTTTATCGACTAGGCATCTGGGACGACGAACCAGCAGATCGTGAATTAGCCGTCTACGATGGACTCGATGACATCCTCACCACCGTCGGCCAAGGACTCCTCGGCCTTACCATCAACTGCAGTCGCTGCCACGATCACAAAATCGATCCAATCCCAGCAAAAGATTACTACAGCGCCTTGGCGTTCTTCCGAAATATCTCTTCCAATGGATACGGCCCTCAAGTTGAACGGCCACTGATCGCGTCAGAAGATGACAGAAAAGCATTTCGCGATCGAGAAAATCAGATTCGCGAAGAAGCCGACAGAATTCAACGCCGCCTAACCGAAGTCGAATCGCTCCTTCGTACCCAATTCAACGAACTGACTCAAACCGAGTCGAAATCCTACGATCTCGATGATTTGGAATACAGATATTACCGGGATACCTTTGACAAACTTCCTGATTTCGATCAACTCAAACCTGAGACTGTTGCCAAAGTCGACCCACCGTTGATCGACATCGGAGTTTCAACACGTCCAGACTTTTTCGGCTTCGTTTTCACCGCAAGCCTCATCGTGCCGAAAGACGGAGAATACACCTTCATCCTAGACTCCGACGATGGGTCGCGACTGACCCTCGACGGCAAAGAATTGATCGAATACGACGGCATCCACGGCACAGGTCGACCCAAACGAGCCACGGTTACCCTCAAGCAAGGGAGATACCCAATGCGTTTGGATTACTTCCAACGCCAACATGGAAAAGGCCTGAGCCTCCACTGGAACGGCCCAGGATTCCGTAGAAAACGATTAACTGCCGACTCGGGAGAACAAGCCAAAGATCTGCAACAAGCAATCCAAAATTCCAATGTCGAAGGATTGGATCCCGCTCTCGTCACTGAATTCAAGGAGCTACGAAAATCCCTCGAGGAAGCTAAACGTCAGAAACCATGGGAAGAATATGGAATGTGCGTCAGCGAAAACGGAACACAACCTCCCGAAACTTTCATTCTCACCCGTGGTAGCCCACAAGCGAAAGCGGATAAAGTCGACCCCGCATTCCTCACCATCCTCGGTGGAAATAAGCCATCCATAGAACCCAATCAACAAGCAAACACCTCCGGCCGTCGACTTGCGTTCGCCAAGTGGGTAACCGATCCTGCGAACCAACTCACCAGCCGTGTTTTTGCTAATCGCGTTTGGCAACACCACTTCGGTCGTGGTATCGTTCGCTCCCCAAACAACTTTGGCCAACTCGGTGAAACTCCTACCCATCCAGAACTACTCGACTGGCTCGCAACACAACTTGTCGAATACGGTTGGCATGTCAAACCCTTGCACAAGCTGATTCTCACCTCCCAAACCTATCGACAATCTGCTCTAGCATCCCCCGAAGCACTCGAACGCGATGCTAACAACGACTTGTTCAGCCGCTTTGATATGCGTCGACTCAGTGCAGAAGAGATCCGTGATTCCATCCTTGCTGTCAACGGAAGCTTGAATCCCAAACTCTACGGCCCAAGCGTCTATCCAGAACTTTCGCGAGAAGTCCTAGCCAGCCAATCTGTGCCCGGTAAAGGATGGGAAAAATCACCAGCTGAAGAGCAAGCAAGACGTAGCGTTTACATCCACATCAAACGCTCACTCTTGGTCCCCATGCTTTCGAATTTCGATTTCCCTGAACCGGATACGAGCTGCGAAGCTAGATTTATCACGACTCAGCCCGGGCAAGCCCTAGGCATGCTCAACGGAGATTTCCTTCACCAGCAATCCGAATTATTCGCGAAGCGACTGAAGGCGGAAGTTGGCGGTGTCCTCGACACGCAAATCGAACGCGCATTCGAACTTGCACTCTCCCGCAAACCTACCCCCGAAGAGATCAGCAAATCGAAAGAACTGATCGAAACACTCAAGACAGAACACAAGCTTTCGGAAGACCAAACTTTGGCATACTTCTGCTTGTTCGTCTACAACCTTAATGAGTTCGTGTACCTCGATTAACAAAATCGATCCATCAACTTTCAACTCCATAAACTCTAAAGCATATCCACTTTTATCACTCGAAAGACCCGAAGGACACATCATGCGACCGAACTTTTGCGGCAGAACACGACGTGAGTTCCTCTGGCAAACCGGAGCCGGGTTCGGAGGCTTAGCCCTCACTGGACTACTTTCCCAAGATGGCTTCTTTCACAACGCACTTGGAACAGAACCAGGGAAAGATAAACGAGTGCTGGAACCTCATTTTCCAGCAAAAGCAAAAAGCGTAATCTTTCTGTTCATGTATGGAGGTCCAAGCCATATCGACACATTTGACTACAAGCCCACCATGAAGGGACGCGATAATCAGATCGTCGAAGTCAAAACGTTCGGGCGGGGGGGACACAAAAACCAAGGGCGCATCGTCGAACCGCGTTGGGAATTCAAACAATACGGTGAGTGTGGGAAGTGGGTTAGCGACCTGTTTCCCAACGTGGCGAAACATGTCGACGACATCGCCTTCATCCATTCCATGACCGCCGATTCCCCAATCCACGGATCTGCGATGCTGATGATGAATTCTGGCCGTGTCCAAAGTGGCCATCCATGCCTCGGGTCATGGGTCAACTATGGTCTCGGTAGCGTCAATGAAAACCTCCCGGGATTTGTTGTCATGCTCGACCCAACCGGTGGCCCTATTTCCGGTGCAAAGAATTGGTCAAGCGGATACATGCCTGCAAGCCTCCAAGGAACCATCTTTAGAACACAGGGTACTCCAATTCTCGATCTTAAATCGCGCGAAGGTGTCTCACGTGAATTGCAACGAGAACTACTCGATGCACTCAAAGACCAAAACGAAGTACACGCAAGACTGCGAGGGGACCGATCCGACTTGGTCTCCCGCATCTCAAGCTATGAACTCGCATACAAGATGCAAGAAAGCGCCCCAGAGGCCGTTGACATCAAGGAAGAAACGGCTGATACCATGGCACTTTATGGAATCGACCAAGATCGTACACGTGACTTTGGAACAAAATGCCTTTTGGCTCGACGTCTCGTCGAACGTGGCGTGCGATTTGTCCAAGTCTACTCGGGTGGTGCACACAATGACGACAATTGGGATGCACACTCGGACCTGAAAAAGAATCACGACTTCCATGCCGGTAATACCGACAAACCCATTGCAGGCTTACTGGCAGATCTTAAGCAACGCGGATTGCTCGACGAAACACTTGTCATCTGGGGTGGGGAATTCGGAAGACAACCTACAGCGGAATACGCAGAAGGTACCGGTAGAGACCATAACTCGTACGGTTTCACAATGTGGATGGCTGGAGGAGGAATCAAGGGTGGCGTTAGTGTCGGCACCACGGACGAACTCGGTGCTGCCGCTGTTGAGAAACCATTCCACGTCAAACACCTCCACGCCACCGTTCTCAACCAGCTAGGTTTCGATCCAAACCGACTATCCTATTTCCACTCCGGCTTGGATCAGAAACTCGTTGGTGTCGAACCCATCGAACCCATTCATGAAATCATTGCCTAAGGCCCATCATTTATGCCACCTTCAACATTACCGATTGCCGTCCTGATTTCAGGAGGTGGTACGACACTAAAGAACTTGATCGATCGGCAACAATCAGGCAACCTCGCGGTCGAGTTCCGACTCGTCGTCAGCTCACGAAAAGAAGCCAAAGGACTCGGATTTGCCCAGCAATCCAAGATCCCAGCACGCATCATTCGTCGCAAGGATTTCCCAAGTAGCAGTGAACATTCGGAAGCGATGTTCGCCGCGATACGTGACTCGGGTGCAAAACTGGTTGTCATGGCTGGTTACTTGGAGCATCTCTTGATCCCCCAAGCATTTGAAAACCGAGTCGTCAATATTCATCCATCCCTGATCCCGGCTTTCTGCGGTCAAGGTATGTACGGCTTGCATGTACATCAAGCCGCAGTGAACTTCGGCGTCAAAATCAGCGGATGCACCGTTCATTACGTGGACAATCAATACGACCACGGTCCCATCCTCTATCAAGCCGCATGCCCCGTGTTACCAGAGGACACCCCAGAGACACTCCAAAAACGTGTCTTCGGTCTTGAGTGCGAAGCCCTACCAATTGTTCTGAACAAACTCGCCGAAAACTGGCGAGAATAGATTTTTCAGAAACGACTTGCGACAAGCGGCTCAAAAAACATCCAGATGAACTTATTTACCAAAGGTAAACGTAGTCACCTGATGGAACTTCTCTCCCGGTCGGAGTACCGTGGTTGGGAAACTCGATTGATTCGGCGAATCCGGGTAATGTTGCGTTTCTAAGCAGAACGCTTCATGCGTCTTGTAGCCCGCATTCCCAGCAGTGCCATCGAGGAAGTTTCCTGTGTACAACTGAATACCCGGCTGTGTTGTTTTGATCGCCATCGTTCTGCCAGATGCAGGATCGACAACCTTCGCCGCCTCACGCAATTCGCCCGCTTTTCCACGGACAACAAAGCAGTGATCGTATCCATTGGTTTCCTTGAGCTGCGAAATCCGCTCCCCAATTTTGTGCGTTGAAGTAAAGTCCAACGCTGTCCCTGCCACAGGAGCCAACACACCCGTCGGAATCATATTCTCATCCACAGGAAGATATTGATCGCAAGCTAGTGTCAATTCGTGTTGATGGATCGTGCCAGATCCAGCCCCACCGAGATTGAAATAAGCATGGTTCGTCAAGTTCAATACGGTCGGCTTGTCCGTTGTTGCTTGTAGATCGAGCGTCAAGCAATTGTTATTGTCCCAACGGTACTCCGCGACCGTCGTAAGCGTACCAGGGAATCCCTCTTCCCCATCGGGACTAACGTAAGTGAACTTCAATCCGACAGAATTCTCACCCCGTACCTCGGCAACTTGCCACATCCGTTTGTCGAAACCCACTTCGCCTCCATGAAGATGATTCGGGCCGTTGTTCACCGCTAGCGGGTAGGTTTTCCCATCCAAAGTGAACTTACCTTTAGCGATTCGATTGCAAAATCGACCGACAGTAGCCCCAAAATATGGATGGCGTTGCAAGTAACCATCAATAGCAGAGAAACCAGCGGTAACGTTCGTCCTTTTTCCGGCTCGATCAGGAACGTTGATCGATACAACAATGGCACCGTAGTCGATTAACTCAACTGTATTTCCTTGATCGTTGCTCAATGTATACAGCGTAACCGATTTTCCATCAGCAGTTTTTCCAAATGGTTTCTTATCGATAGTCATAGGGGTAGTTAAGCTACTTTCCACAGCAGAGACAACATTACCGGCAACGAGCGCTAACGCAGCGAACCCCGCACCGGCAATCAGCATCAAACGACGATTGAATCTTGTTAGTTTCATCGATATTCCGAATTGAGTTGAAGAGGACTAAAACAACGTAAAACAAAATGATTTCTTTTATTTCCCTTGGTGGCAGCGTAACGACTACTCGGATTTGGCAGGCTCAACACGGCCAAAAAGGTGGCCGCCGACATTGTCGTGTTTCCAAGTTCCCGCGTACTTGCGATCGTGAAATACTACACGCGCCGAAAATGTTCCAAGCCCAGGAATGGTGATGGAATCAAGCACGATCATCGGAGTCCGACCAACCCACTCAAGCGTAACGACCACCGGCACCGTCAAATCCTTTTTGCCGTACTTGATCCGAGTCTTGATCTCCCAAAGATTATCATCCCCCTCAAGCTTCTTTGCACTGGAAATCTCATAGCGTTCTTCCTCAAGTGCGTTCAAAGGCTTGCCATCGATCGTGAACACACCCGTTAGGGTCGCACCAGAAAGATACTTCTCAAACTCAGCAATCGGAGGAGCGAGCTTCGCAGTCACCCCTTTTCCAACCGATTCTTGAGCCGTGCTAGATGGATAGAAATCCGCACCGACAAACCCTACCGCACCGAATGTCAGCACGAATAAGCAATTCTTGATAGTCCGACCGGAAAGTTTCGCAATCGTCATAATTATCCTCAAATGAAAGGGTGAAATACTCTCGTCGTACCCCAGTATTCTAGCCCAGGTAAACGTATTCTAACGTAGCCACAGGTGATTCGGTACAGGCAAGCAGCAAAGTCCCTTCAAGCTTCAGAATGCCAATTGGGTAGATTTTGGGATGTCGCCGTTTCGACTTGGAGGAGTCCCTGCAATGTTCTAAACTCTCCGAAGACAGTAAATGCCTAACTTCACCGCAGGAATCGCTTTATGGTTGGAATGGGAATTCGTGTCGGAATCCAGCTCGCAGGACTACGACTACCGTTTCGTAAGGCGTTAACGGTCGCCTCGGAGTTAGGAGCAGATACTGTTGAAATATGCGCAAGAACGGAACTGATCCCCCAGCAACTCGATTCGACAGCATTGCGCCAGATTCGCAAATGGCTCGATGATCTAAACCTGAGAGTCTCCGCGGTCCGGTTTGCCACCCGGCGTGGATATGAATCGACTGAGGAACTTGACCGCAGAATTGAGGGCACAAAACAAGCGATGAAGCTGGCGTACGAGCTAGGGGCTCGTGTGGTGGTTAATAGCGCAGGGCAGATCGACGAAGCTCCCGATGCACCTTCGCGTGAGGTACTGCGAAACGTACTGAGTGATTTAGGGCGTTTCTCTCAACATGTTGGTGCGTTTTTAGCTCTAGAGACGGGGGCTGAATCGCTCACGACCCTCGGAACACTTATCGATTCCTTGCCGCAAGGA
>JBIJCS010000164.1:0-9075 GCA_044344575.1 Pirellula sp.
TTAACCCACCGGTAGAGGTTGGAGGAAAAGAGCCACCAGCGGATGTCGTTCAAGCCGTCCAAGCTTTGACGAAGCGATACAAGGAGCAGTTGGAGGGTGGGAAGACAGACGCGCAAATGGAGCAGTTACTCAAGGATTCGGCTGGTTGGTCGGAGTTGGTGAACTGGTACAAAACGATATCGAAGCGTTGGGGAGAATTGCAAAAGAATCTCTCAGAGTTAGAGCGCAAGGGACCACCGGTTCAACTCACCACGGTTTTGGTGACCACGGAGGGAGAGCAGCATCTTCCGCATCACGCTGACGATCGCGGTTACCCACACTTTTATCCGCAGACCCATCTGTTGCGTCGTGGAGATGTGGCGCAGAAAGTCTCTGTTGTCAGTCCTGGTGTACCAGAAGTTTTTCTGGGGCGTTCGAGGTCGAAACCTGACTTGCTGTGGACTGAGCCGAAGCGCAATCCAAAGTCGAGCTACCAGCGGGCTGCACTTGCGTTGTGGCTTACCGATGTGGAATCCGGTGCGGGGGCACTCGCTGCCCGGGTGATGGCCAATCGCGTTTGGATGCATCATTTTGGTAGAGGTTTGGTTTCCACACCCAATGATTTTGGGACAACAGGGGAGAGACCGACTCACCCCGAGTTGCTGGAGTGGTTGGCGTCGCAATTCATTGACCAAGGATGGAGTCTCAAAGCGTTGCATCGTGTCATCTTGACGAGTCAAACTTACATGCAGGGGAACCGATTGGATGCTGATCCTCGTTTAGCAATGGATCCTGACAATCGCTATTGGTGGTACAGGAGTCCAAGAAGGATTGAGGCGGAAGCGGTGCGAGATTCGCTTTTGAGGACATCAGGGTTACTCGATGCAACCATGTACGGTCCGGGATCTTTAGATCCGAATATGAAGCGTCGCAGTGTGTATTTCTTTATCAAGCGAAGTCAGTTGATTCCAATGATGATGCTATTCGATTGGCCGGAACACTTGGTCAGTATTGGGCAACGGCAGACGACGACGGTGGCACCACAGGCGTTAGCCTTGATGAATAATCCGCTTGCTCGGGAAGCGGCGGAACGGCTTGCTTCTCAAGCGATAACGAAGCCTGATCGTGTTAGGGATGTATTTCTGAAAGTATTGTCTCGCGAGCCAATGGAAAAGGAGCGTAGTTTAGTGAACTCTCTTTACCAAGACGCACTTCGAGAACGCGGCCAATCTCTTCCTAGCGACGGTAGCAATGTGGAGTTGATGGCGTTTGCAGACGTATGTCAGGTTTTATTTTGCTCGAATGAGTTCTTGTATGTCGACTGATCTCATCCTTTGGTTCAGTGGTTTTGATTTCGAGATGGTTTACAGTATTTCAATGGGTTATTCGTCATGAAAGATCGCTCAATCACTAGCACCGAACTTGTTGCTTTGAGTCGCCGCAATTGGTTGCAGCGAGCGGGGTGTGGTTTCGGATGGCTAGGAGTTCAAGCTCTCTTGGCTGAGCAAGGTGGTCTTCAAGTAGCGCGTGGCGATGGGCTTGGGAATCGCGCGAAGAATCCGCTTGCGCCGCTAGAACCACACTTTCCCCCTAAGGCAAAGCGGGTTGTTTGGATCTTTGTCAATGGAGGACCGTCGCAGGTGGATACTTGGGATTACAAGCCCGGGTTGATCAAAGCGGATGGCAAGTCGATAAAGGAGTACGACTCGACGTTTTCGAACACAACTGGTTTTTTTCGAAACTCCGTTGGGAATCTCATGAAGTCACCTTTTGAGTTTTCGCCTCGAGGTGAGTGCGGGAAAATGGTCTCTTCGATCTTTCCGCATTTGGGGAATCACGTCGACAAGATGGCGTTTATTCATTCGGGGTATACCGAATCGAACAATCACTCACCCGCTCTCTTTGCCATCAACACGGGGATGGCGAGGATGGGATTTCCCTGTGTAGGTTCATGGGTTACCTATGGGTTGGGTTCAGAGAGCAGTGATCTACCTGCGTTTATCGTCATGAGTGATCCGAAGGGGCGAGGATTGCCCAAGGGGCATGCTGCCAATTGGTCAGCTGGTTTTTTACCGGGGGTTTATCAAGGGACTTATTTGAAGCCTACGGGTGATGCGATCGAGAACCTGCAGTTGCCGCAGAATCTGACGCTCAAGACGCAGCGTCAGCAGTTGAATGCGTTAGCTGAATTCAATCGCATGCATTTGCAGTCCCACGCATCGGAGTCCGAGTTAGCTGCGCGACTGGAGAGCTTTGAGCTTGCGTATCGCATGCAGAGCCGCGCACCGGAGACGATTGATATCTCGGGCGAGCCAGAGCACATTCACAAGTTATATGGCGTTGGGGATCCGAAATGTGATCATGTTGCTCGACAATGTTTGATGGCCCGTCGCTTTCTCGAGCGAGGCGTTCGGTTCGTACAGATTTATTCCGGTGGGATGGAGAACGAGAGATCGTGGGACGGCCACGTGGACATTGCAGGAAATCATCAGCAGTTCGCGGATGAAACCGACAAGCCAGTGGCTGGACTGTTAGAGGATTTGCATCAGAGGGGGATGTTGGAAGACACGTTGGTAATCTGGTGTGGAGAATTTGGCAGACTGCCGATTGCTCAAACAGGCGGGAAGCCAGGTAGAGACCACAATCCGCACTGCTTCACCGCATGGCTTGCCGGTGGTGGAGCTCGAGGGGGCTTTACTTACGGAGAATCCGACGAAGTAGGTTACAAAGCGGCGGTGGATCGGGTGCATTTGAATGACCTCCACGCGACGATATTGCACTTGTTGGGTATCGATCACCTCAAACTCACCTATCCCTATAACGGACGTAATTTCCGTCTTACGGATGTTGCAGGCGAAGTGCTTCACAAGCTCATTGTGAGTTAAAAAAGCACCGAAGGTGTTTCCTTCGGTGCTTCGGATGTGTCTGGGATACGATCGCCGATCCAGCTACTCGCTTGCGGAAGCCATAGCGGCTTCGAGCTTGGCCCGAGGCGGTACGCCTTGGAAACGCTCGACAATCTCTCCATCTTTGAACAGCAAGAGAGTTGGAATCGCGTTGATTCCGTACTTGACCGAAAGATCTGGGTTGTTGTCAACGTTGACTTTGCCTACCTTGACGTTCCCAGCGTACTGGACGGCGAGTTCGTCAATCAGTGGAGCGATTTGACGACATGGCCCACACCACGGAGCCCAGAAGTCGACCAAGACTGGCTCCTTGGAATTCAAAACGTCGCTATCGAAACTGGAATCCGAAAATTCTGCTGCTTGTCCCATGTCGCAATTTCTCCTTCTTGGAATACCACAACGCCGAGAGCGATCGCGAGACGTTGGCTCGCTGTAAAGTTCGTGCGTTACAAAGTTGGCACGGTCCCGGCACGTCAACACTGTACTGCACTTAGTGTGCCACGCCAAGGAGCGATGAGAGTGAAATCCATTTCGACGAACTGGATAGCCACCAAACTGCACCTGCTGAGACTTTGGAATTTCCCCGATTTTTTGGGGAGAT
Organism: Pirellula sp.; assembly: GCA_044344575.1. Taxonomy (GTDB): domain Bacteria; phylum Planctomycetota; class Planctomycetia; order Pirellulales; family Pirellulaceae; genus JBKCUI01. Next base: position 3,487 of record JBIJCS010000164.1, read on the forward strand.
GTTGGAAAATTGGTTTTTGATTGTGCTGTGGAATGTTCCCGGCGAAACTTCTGTTCAGGGGAGCGACCACGGAAATTCGGAAGGGACTGGAGCGGTCACGGTGATTCTTTCTGCCGTTTTGGGATGGTGAAAATCAATTTGCCATGCGTGCAGAGCCATCGGTGGTTCCCGAAAGTGATCGGGACGGGTCCCCCAGGGTGATTGGCTACCATAGAGGGTATCTCCGAGAATTGGGTGCTTGCGACATCCAAACTGTAGCCGGATTTGGTGCATACGTCCTGTACCGAGTCGAATCTTTACCAAGGTGACCGCCGAGCCATTCGGATCGGACCGCGTGAGCAGGGTTTCATATTCCAGGGAGGCGATTCGAGCCCCTGGGGCATTTTCTTCTACGACCTCCGCTCGCGGTTCGTCTGGGACTTTGCGAATCGAGTCCACGAGTGTATCGGATGGTTTGGGGGTTCCGTAAATCCAGGCCAAGTAGATTTTGTTCACGGTGCGAGCAGCGAATTGATCGCACAAGCGGCGCAGGGCGCGTTGATTTCGAGCTACAACCACGGCACCACTTGTCATCCGATCGAGTCGATGTGGAATTCCGATAAAGGGGGTTGGGGCATTCGGTTTTTGGAGTTGTGAGACAAGAGATGATTGTAGATTTGGGATTCCAGCTGGTGCCTGAGTGAGCAAGTGAACAGGTTTATTGAGCACGAAGAACCATGGATCTTCAAGTAGAATAGGGATCGATAAGGGTGGGTCGGAATCTGAAGAGCCGTGGTCTTGCATGTGCTTGCTCGCTTGCTTGAATTCGTCAAGCCGATCACAATGACTTTGAATTCGAGAGTCGGAAGTGCGCAAAAAAAAACGAGAAACACCGGCCACGAAACAAACACATCCAAGCGTTTGATCCATTAGTGCTTCTCGCATTCGCCATGTTCCCGCAAACTGAAGCACGGGTCAATAGGGCGTAACATGCTCGTCGCTTGGAACTCTCAAAAATTTTTCATCATTCGATCATGCAATCAGACGCTCGCGAATCCATCCATTTCGTAACAGGACGTTTAGCGCAGAGTGCTGTGCGCGAGATTGTCGAACAGCTTTCTTCACAGCATGGGTTCGCTTATAGCATCGACGTTTTGCCGATCACGGTTGCCGCATTGATGACTCCGAAATGGCTTATGCGTCATTTGCGAATTCCCAAGGATGCGACGAAAGTTTTGTTGCCTGGATATCTCGCCCCTCATCTCGAGGCAATTCGCCAAGAGATTCACAAGGAGTACTCTATCCCGATTGAATGTGGGCCTAAGGATGTGCGAGATTTACCAACTCTCTTTGGAAGAAAGAGGTTTCGATCCGCTGATTACGGAGAGTATCAAATTGAGATTATCGCGGAGATCAATTACGCCCCTCGCATGTCTGTTCAAGAGGTTGTACGGGAGTCACAGCGATTGATTTCGATGGGGGCGAATCGAATTGATTTGGGGTGCGAGCCGGGGGTGCGTTGGCAGCAAGTTGCCGCTGTGGTTCGCGCCGTCGTCGAGCAGGGGATAAGGGTCTCGATCGACACATTTGATCCATGGGAGGTCGAGCAAGCCGTTGCAGGAGGGGCTAGTTTGGTGCTGTCTGTCAATTCGCAGAATCGACAAAGGGCTGTGGATTGGGGGGTTGAGGTTGTGGTAATCCCGGACACCCCTGATGATTTCCGCGTTTCGATGGTAGAGACCGCAAACTATCTGTTGGATCAAGGAGTTTCTATCCGGCTCGATCCTATTCTCGAACCGATAGGTTGTGGTTTTGCTGCATCGTTACGAAGATACTTGGAGACGCGAGATTTATTCCCGGAGGCAGCGATGATGATGGGGATAGGAAATGTTACCGAGCTGACCGACGGAGACTCTGCTGCAATCAATACGGTGCTTCTGGGTATCTGTGCGGAGTTACAGATTCACAGTGTCTTGACCACCCAGGTTATTCCTTGGGCGCAGTCGTCTGTTGCGGAATGTGATCTTGCTCGTCGACTTGTCGAGTACGCGGTTCGTCATCGCATTCCACCGAAACATCTTGAAGAGCGGTTGGTCATGTTGCGAGATCCGGTAAGCCCTCTTCGTAGTGCGGCATCACTTGAAGCCCTCGCGGGGGAGATCAAGGACAACAATTACCGGATTGCGATCGACGGGCAGCAGATCCACCTGATGAGCGCCGGGGTGCATTTGCGCGGTACGGATCCGTTCTTGATCATGGGGGAGCTTATGCAACTGCCGCAATCGAGCAACGTCGATCCATCGCATGCTTTTTATCTCGGCTTTGAGCTTGCGAAAGCCCTTACGGCATTAACGCTCAATAAGCGATACGAGCAAGACGAGGCATTGCGTTGGGGGATGCATACGCGTCCGGAGAAGCACCATCGCCTTCCGAGAAATCGCAAATCCAAGTTGGGGGAAGCTGGTGGCGAGGCGGATTCTGGTGCGACTTCTTGAAGCAGTTCATCAGGAAGCATCGACGGGGTGCACCCACTCAGGTGGCTGGTTCTTGTAAAATTCCCGTTTCCAGATCGGGACCTCTTTCTTTATGCGATCGACAAGGGTTTCGCAAGCCTCGAATGCTGCTCTGCGATGCGGAGCGCTAACGGCCACAACGATGCTTGGTTCGCAGAGATTAACTCGGCCGATGCGGTGGATGGCAACACAGCTATTTAAGGCCCACTGCAAACATGTTTCGTCAACAAGCTTTCGGAGTTGTTCTAATGCCATTTCTCGATGAGCTTCGTACTCCAGGTACTCTGTCTCGACGACGCTACCTGAGGTGGGGCTTTCCGTGTGTTGGCGAGTTGTGTGTTGGCGAGTCGTGTATTGTCGAGTTGTGCCCACGAAGACGCAGATCGCACCGCTACGAGGAGATTGGCATTGCGATACGGCTTGGTCGATATCCAAAGGTTTGTCGGTGATGTCGATGAACGCCGTCATGCATTCTCTTTCTTCAGTTCTGCGGCATACCCAGCATACTTTGCTAACTCTTCGTCTTCGACTTCGGGGTACTGCAATTCAAGGGAGTCGAGATGTCCTGCGATGAGGTCTGCGACTGCTGCGCGAGCGTACCATTTGTCATCTGCGGGGATAACGTACCATGGGGCCTCCTTCGTCGAGGTAGCTTCCATCGCTTCTTCAAAGGCGACTTCGTATTCTTTCCAGAGTTTGCGTTCTGCGAGGTCACCCGCGTTGAACTTCCAGTGTTTCTCTGGTGTCTCCAAGCGTTCGAGGAGGCGTTTGCGTTGTTCGTCTCGGGAGACGTGCAAGTAGAATTTCAGTACGGATGTACCGCTTTGTATGAGGGTTTGCTCGAACATTCGGATCTCTTCATAGCGGCGTTTCCACAAATCGGATAGCTTTTTGTAAGGCATTAAGTTCTGGGCATCGAGGAACTTAGGATGTACGCGTACGACCAGGACTTCTTCGTAGTAAGAGCGGTTGAAGATCGAGATCATTCCTTTGGCGGGTAGGAATCGCATGGGACGCCACAGAAAGTGGTGTTCGAGTTCTTCGCTGTTCGGCGCGCGAAATCCGAATACTCGGCAACCTTGGGGGTTTACGCCGCGAAATACGTGACGAATGATCCCGTCTTTACCCGAAGTGTCCATGCCTTGGAGAACGATCAAGAGAGAGCGGGTGTTTGCTGCAAACAATTTGTCTTGGGCTGCCTGTAGGCTTGCGATGTCCTGTTCAAGGGACTCAACGCCTTGAGTCTTACTGTCGAGTTCATCGCCGGCCTTGGTGGATATTTTGGATAGTTTGACCGAGTCCCCTTCTTTTACCCGAAACTTTTTGTGATCGAAGCGATGTTTTGCCATGAGGAGGATGCCTTTCAAGAGCCATGATAAGAAGATTTTGTCTATGCGTTGCCGAGTTTCCAATCCAGACCGATGTCGTGGACGATGGCCGAATGCGTCAGCGCACCGACGCTAATCCGCTCAACACCCGTTTGAGCGATCGCTTGGATCGTATGGAGTCGAACGCCTCCGGAGGCTTCGAGTTCTACCTCAGGTGCCATGCGATTTCTGATGGCGACACATTCACGAAGCTGATCGCAGTTCATGTTGTCCAAGAGGATGATGTTGGGTTTGGCGAGCAACGCGGGTTCGAGTTGGCTGATCCGATCGATTTCAACTTCGATCATCGGCGGATGTTCAAAGCGTACGGCTTGTGAATCTACAAATTCTTTGGCCAAACGGACTGCTTGTCCTGCATCGAGCAGTTCCCCGTTTTTGTAAGCGTGGCATGCCAAGTGATTGTCTTTGATGAGGATACCGTCATAGAGACCAAGGCGGTGATTGTGGCCACCTCCGCAGCGAACGGCATATTTTTCGAGTCGTCTCCATCCTGGTGTTGTTTTTCTTGTGTCATAGACACGGGCGTGGGTCCCTGCGATCGCTTGGACAAATTGTTTTGTCAACGACGCGATCCCGCAGAGGCGGCACAAGATGTTGAGAATTGTCCTTTCGCAGGTAAGCAAATCTCTTGCGTCACCATGGAGGACCGAGAGGACTTGGCCGGGCTGGATCTGCTCGCCGTCGCCCACTCGTTGGTCCCATTGGATGGTAACGTCGAGTTCGGAAATCATTTCATCGATCAGATCGATTCCGGCAGCGACACCTGTACTTCGAGATATCAAGGAGGCCGAGCCGGGGATGCCTGGAGGAACGATTGCCATGGTGGTGATATCCACGCTGCGATCGAGATCCTCGCGAATCGCTAGCCGAAGGATGTCGGAGAGGTCTTCGAGCAAGGGGGCATCAATAGTTTGCGATCGATAGTCCGTAGGCATGGTATTCAGCTGATAGATATTCCCGTTGAATTCTCTTCGCACCCGTCTCGCGAAGACCTCTCGTTAGTGTAACTCTCAAAACAGCGATCGAGCAGGAGTTGAATAGTTATTTTCCCGAGCAATTGCCACATTGAAGCCCGGTTTTTCATCCAGTAGAACCGTTAAAATGACTGATCGTTGACTCGGTTTTCTGCTACGCTAGTGCAGACCGAGTTCAAGTCGAATTCGATACGGCTTGAAGGTCCTCTATCGTATCAACAATTTAGCATATGGGGTACCGACGAGGTAGCATCCGGGAGCTGGCGATCGGTTCGTTCCGGCAATTCAGACGTTTTCCGCCGATAGTCATCGGCACAGACCATTCGTTATTGGAGATTGTGTTCATGCGTTGCAAACTTGGTTCAGGCAAAAGTGGATTTCGCTGCGTAGCTTTCGTACTCGGGGCACTCACGGGGACGCTCGGTAGCACGCTGCCGAGTGTTGGCCAAGACACACCCGCGAAGCCTGTGGCTGAAGCCAAAGGTGAATCGCTCAAGCTAGCAGGTGGGAAGGTTGTCGTAGAGAAGCCCGCCAGTTGGAAGACAGTACCGCCAAAGTCCAACATCATCGAGTACGAATTCCGCGCTCCGGCCGAAGGTGACGAAACTTCGCGCGTGACCATCATGAGTGCATCCGGTGGAATCGAAGCGAACATTACTCGATGGATTGGTCAATTCGAGGGGCTCAAGAAGTCCGATGCGAAGCTGGAGAAGAAGGAGATCGGCAAGACGATTG
>JBIJCS010000166.1:0-9022 GCA_044344575.1 Pirellula sp.
CATGCAAAAACACCCCTCACCGTGGCCACTTGCATGGAATTCGATACAGATTCGCTTTGCGACTACCTACATACAGCCAATCTTCCTCCGGCGATAAACTCACAAAATTCAACTCTTTATCCGACTCGAACAAAAGCAACTCCGTAGTAATCTGCTGCAACTGCATATCATAAGTTCTCACCATACCATCCCAACTAACCGTTACCAAGATGCGACCGTCCTTGGACCAATCCAAGTCCCGAACCACCTGCCCGGAAACGTTCATACCCCAAGCCAATTCCCCATCGACAACTCGGTAACAACGAAGCGTTTGATCGGACCATGACGCGACAATAAACTGACTATCCGGCGAAAACGCACAAGCCTCCAGCGTCGCCCCTTCCACCGCAGCGGCTTGCGTGAGGGTCCTTTTCTCTGCATCGACCCAATACAACACATTCTCGATCACAAACGACACATAACGCCCGCAGTCCGATCCGGGCTTGTTGTAAATTTTTTCCCCCAAGATCTCTATCTGCCATTCAAACCGCTTTTGAGCCATATCCAAACAACAAATACTCGCTAACTCACTCGCTGAACTCGCGCCGTAATACAACAACAGTCGATCACGATCCAATACCCCCATGCAATGCTTCAGGATTCCCTGCTGTTTCGGGATATCGACTTCCTGAACCTGATAATTCTCGCAGTCTATTCGAAAAATCACGTTTTCAACTTCCATCGTCGTCCGAAATCGATTCTGGATTCCATAAACCAACTCAGGATGCATCGGGTCCCGAAAAAGCAACGCAAGCTTGCCTACTCCAAAATCATGAATGCTCTCTCTCGTACCTGGTGAATCACTCATCCTGAGCAAGTAATTCTCGTCGGATGCCCCGATGATCATGACCTTCTGATTTTGCATCGCTAGAAATCGATCCACATTCGATTGCTTAACTAGCCCCGAATCGGATACGCGAAGATCCTGCCTGCGAATGCTGCTATCCTCACTGACCGTGTTTAAACTCATTCCACCCTCACCCCAAAACACCCCACTGATCCGCTTCTCATGCGGTTTCCAACTCCGAAGAATCTGCTTCTCACGTAAGACCTTCGAGTCCTTCCAAGCAACAAAAGGACTCGAAAAATGCAGAACAACCCCACCTTCAATCAATTGGACCGACTCAGGGAACTCACCCCAATCCGCCCTGGTGTTTCCATCCTCATCGTACCACTGTCGCAAATAGGTATCGCTTAAATACAATTGAGGCAAACTGCTATCCGATAACTTTAACTCCACGCGATCCAACTCCGGTGAAACACTCTCGCGCGTGGCCCCCGATGTTGCATCCACCACATAATCCCACAAACTCGGTAACTCCTCGCAATTCTTTGAGATTTGTTTCGAAAACTCCTTCACATACGACGATCGGAAACTCAATCGTGATGTACTCGGCCATCCAGCAGTAAGCGGCAAAACGTGCAAAGCTCCTGACTTCTCTCCAATCGCCAACGATGTCTCTTCGTTCCCGAATGCTAAAGCGGTCACGTCCGTTGGAAATCGTACCCGCTCAACAGGCCGATATCCTTCGGCACCACGCCGTAACAACACCAGGAATCCATTATCCAATCCTACACCTAATAAATTGCCACTCGGTGAGAAACAGACCGTCGAACAGCGATTCACGGTGAGCACCCTAAAGGAAGTCAACCCCATCTCTTCCGGCGGTTGCTCCATCGCATCGAGCGATCCAATTCGAACGACCCCACTCGCCGCTCCATACACAACCTGCCCCTGCGGACCAACATCCATGCATTCCAAATCCACCCCTCCCGAAGGAAACTTGTGGATCAACTCATATTCCGGCACAGACCAGACCAGTAGATCCGGTCCATCCCCCGCCGTACAAAAAAACTTTCCATCCGCCGACCACTTGCACTGAAACACATGCTCCGAACCAACAGCTAATGTGCGTTGCAATCGCCCCGTTTCTACATCCCAAAACTTCACACTCCCGTCATCACCCGCACTTGCCACCAACCGATGATCTGGACTCAACGCTAGTCCATTGATGTCCCCTTGCTCCGCTGAAATCTCCAATCGCCTCACCCCTGGACTGACCGCATCCAAAAACAAAATGCGTGAACGGTTATCAGCCGCAACCAACTCCCCTCGCTCAGGAATGGATAGACCAAAGTAAATCTTTCCATCCATCTTCTCCACAAGCTGCGAACTAGAAGGTTGCAATGACTGCAACAATCTCCAATCCAATCGATGAACAGGCTCCTTGCCGCCCCCCGTCCAAACCAAAGAGTCATTAGCGTTCTTCGCAAGCTGATCGCGAGCGAGAAGGTAATTCCCTTGGCGAAACCCCAAACTACCCGCCAGCAAGTCTGAGCCAACGCGACTCTGCGTCGCAATCTGCTCTGACTCTTTCGCTCGCATCCAATGATAAATAGAAAAAATCAAAGCGATCAACAAACTCGAAATCGCTAATCCCCCAGCACCCAACGCAATCCGATTGCGGCGCACGAATTTCATCGTCCTCCGCCACGGCGAAGCCATCAAAGCGCGAATCGGAAGATGCTCCTGGTAACACTTTAAATCTTCAATCAACTCGCTGACCGACTGGTAACGCCCCTGCGGATCAATCGCCATCGCTTTCGAAACAATCGCGTCCAAGTCCCCACGTAGTTGGCTAGCCCAAGCTACGCTACGCTCACTAGGTAACTCCAAAGACGTTGTCGTCACCGTCTTGATAAACTCCTCTACCGATTTACCATCCCGCGTTTCCCAATGGTATGGCTCACTGTCCGTAAGCAACGTGTACAGCAACGCACCCAGCGAATAAACATCACTGCGAGTGTCCACCAAATGAGGATCTAACGAACCTTGCTCCGGACTCATAAACGGCGGTGTACCAGGCGACCTACCCCCCTCCGTGAGATACTCCCCCCTTAGCTCCCGCTCACCGAGGTTTCGTATCGTTTCCTCCGAATAACTGTCAGACCACTGCGCCTTAGCAATTCCAAAGTCGATCACCTTGATACTTGCAACCTGATTCACCTTGTTGACCAATACGTTGCTCGGCTTGATGTCGCGATGAATAATCCCCTTCTGGTGCGCATGCTCAATCGCCCAACAACACTGCAAGAATAACTCGATTCGCTCCTGGATCGGCAATGCGTTCTGCTGGCAATACTGATGGAACTGCAACCCTTCGACATACTCCATCGCAATAAACGAATAGCCACTTTCGACCTTGCCAGCATCATAAATATGCGCAATGTTCGGATGCTGTAACCTCGCTAATACCTGTTGCTCACGCTGAAATCGCTTGATCTCAACTTGCTCGCCTAAATCCCCGTGAAGCACCTTTACCGCAACCAGCCTCTTAATGGGTGAATGCTGATGCGCAAGGTACACATCCCCCATCCCGCCACACCCTAACAACTCCAAAAGGACATACGGCCCAATCTCCTCCCCTCGCAAATCCCGAAGGTATTCACCCAACTGCTCCATGGTCGGAACAAGATCATCCAATACCCCCGTAGATCCTCCCTCAGACAATAGATTCCGAATCTCCCGCTCCAAGTCCGGTAGATCATGCAAATTCTCGCGAATCCAAGCCTCTCGCTCCTCTTGCGACTCGAATCCTAACAACGTTTCTAATATGACTAAGACCGATCGCTTTGGTGTCGGTAACGGCATGGAATCAAATCTCTTATCGTTGCTCTAGTTCTCGCACTTTCCCGCTCAGCCAAATCGCAGATGCCTCCGAACGACGCTGCACCGTGGCTTCCGATATCCCCAATGAAATTGCACATTGAGGTATCGTCATTCGCTGAAAAAACCTCTTCTCGACAACCTCCGCATGATCCGGAAAACTCGTGTAAAAAGTCTCCAAGGCCTCCTCGAGCAAAAGAATCCGCTTCGCCTTCCGTAACTCTCCACCATTCGTATCCAAAAAATCGCTGAACATCTGAGGATCAAGCCCCGCAACTCGCAACGCCTTCTCCCGCGATATCCTCCGACGCGCATGATCAATCAAAATCCGACGCATCGTCACGATGAACAAAGCTTTGGTACTGCGAAGCTCCTCAAAGCTATCTTCAATACGCGGACGCAAGCGCACGTACGCCTCGTGAAACAAATCCGTCGGCGATAACGTATGCCTGCGATTCTCACGCCGCATCAGCGCATACGCCAACGCTCGCAACTCACCATACAACCCACCGTTCGGAAAACCCATAATGTGCCACCATCGCACCGAAAATCAATGCAGCTCTAAGCAAACTTCTATCCTCAATCCCTAGGCGTATGAATCCCGGATTATGAAAAACTACTCACCGCGACGCAAGCTTCTTCCAAACGAAAACCAACAAGATCCGTTGGTTCACTAAGACTTATAATCCACCAAGTACTTTTTTTCTCTTTTTCTGCGCATTCCTGATAAGACACCACGGGCACAGCCGCTTTAACGGCACACGACGTTTTCCCAAATCTTCTACGCGCCCCCCTAAGAAGCAGGTTCCTCGATTCGCATCAGTCGTCGAATCGGAAGTGGACCAGCAACCCGCTGCACACGCTGCGGATGATCCGCCGGCCATTGGATTTCAATCGCTCGAATCTCTCTTGCATGCCCCAATCCAATCGTCTGCTCCAACGGATTCGCACCAAAGCTACTTCCGGATGTCACCTGACGGTAAACAACCGGCAACGCCGGATCATCTGTCTCAATCTTGATCCTCGCCCCTACCGCTGCCCGATTGGACCGACTCCCCTCCAACTTCAACGTTACCCATGCATTCTCATTTCCAGGGTTCGCAAACAAAATATTGTGATACTTGTCTCCATTCACCGCCCCGCCCATCTCAATAAAAATGTCCACCGATCCATTTCGGTCCCAGTCCCCACAGGCAACCCCATGCCCCTTCTGCAAATTCCCCGTTCGCGAAGAAGCAGTGATATCCTCAAACCTCTCACCACGCAAATTGCGAAACATCCGATTCGGTACCAGCGAACTAAAGTTCGGATCTCCAGTCCCTAAGTAACAATCCAACCAACCATCCCCATCGAAGTCCGCAAAATTTGAACCCATCGTAATGTACACGCCGTCTAATCCCACCTCCCGAGACACATCTACAAAACGTCTACCACCCTCGTTCCTATACAATCGCCCCCTCGGTCTCTCCTCCCCCCCAACCTCGCGATTCCCAACCATCCACTCGGTACATAACCCAACATCCCGAGAGTAATTCGTAGCAAATATGTCCTGCCAACCATCATTGTTAAAATCCCAAGTCCAACAAGAAAAACCCATCTGCGGCCCCTCGATCCCAAACTCCCGAGTGACGTTCTCAAACGTCCCGTCTCGACGATTGCGGTACAACTGCGCCCCGATTCTCGATAAGTGATTAAGAAACAAATCAGGCCATCCGTCGTTCTCTAAATCCACCCAAGTCGCACCCTTGCATACCATCCCCTCACCACCAGCCACACCTGCCTGTACCGCCACATTTTCAAAGGTCCCATCCCTTCGATTGCGATAAAGCTTGTTCTCCTGCTGCTCACTGCACACAAAAACATCAAGCCATCCATCGCGATCGAAGTCCGACCAAGCCGCAGAAATCGAATTCAATGCATCCGCCATTCCCGCTTGCTCAGTCACATCCGTAAACGTCATGTCCCCATTGTTCTTCAATAAACTCGGTCGCATCGCTAATGCCGGAGTCAACCAAGCCCCACGCACAATCAACACGTCCAAATATCCATCATTGTTGTAGTCCGCCTGCACACAGTTCAAGCCACCTAATTGATTCGCTACCCCCGCCTCTTTCGTCACATCCAAAAAACGCTTACCCTCCTCATTGCGGTACACCCCCATGATTTGCGTCGGATCAAATGAACTGATCACTACGTCAAGATCCCCGTCATTGTCAAAATCATCCATGATCGCTCCACCCGCTTGATTGAATCGATCAATCCCTACACTCGGGCCGATATCGCGAAAAACACCAATGCCATGCTCCTGATGCACATAACGATCGATGGGAATCAAGTACTCAACCGGCACTCCCCTCGGGTGTTCGTCTAGCGTCATGTAAGCAACATTCAGCAACCACTTCGCTTCCCCATCCTCAGGAAACTTCGCCAAGTACTCCTTGAAATGCTCAATGGCTAACCGCGAACCCTCTGGATTCTGATGCACCGCTTCCCGTTGAATCGGCAACACACACGAACTCTCGCCACGACACTCGATGCAGTTCTCATTCTCACCTCGACGCATCGCAGTTATCGCTTGATGATAGATAATCGTGTACAAGAAATCTTTAGCGATCACCGGATTGCGCTCTACCAACTCCCTAGCCTTGACCAGATCCTCATACGCTTTTTTGGGATTCCCTTCATAATTCAAAAACGTCGAACGCGAATAATGTGTCGATGCCACTTCGTCCGAACTCAGTGATGCGTCTTGCAACAGCCGATCCAGTGACTCAATACTCTCGCGCACCGCCACTCGGAAATGCTCGGCAATCTCTTCCAAACTGGCACCAGCATCCCATGGCTTCACTGCACTCATCACCCATCCATACCCCGACCCGTCCAACACCATTCGAGGCTGATAATCCATCGTACTCTTGCCCGACAAGCCACCACTCTCCCCACCTCCTTGCCTCCTCTCCACCTCTCCATTGTCTTGAACTACCTTTGTACCCGTCTTCCACTTTCCCTCCAAAGGAGAAACCTCTTCCTGCGAACCACAACCGAAACTAAAGACGAAGCAAAAACAAACACTAAACAGCACTGCGCTAACACGTCGAACAAGCATCGCTCTTAGGTGTCTCATAAACTTGTCCCTATTGCTCGGATCCCTATCTCTGCCGAGTCCACATCCGCCGGTTCACTCGTATGCCCAAAACTCATTCGCAACGTCCCACCATTCGGATCACTGCCAATCACACGATGAATCGCACCCGCACAATGCAAACCCGATCGACACTCAATTCCAAACGCACTATCCAAAAGCATCGCCATCTCGTGACTGCTCATCGAAGTACCAGTCAAACTCAACAAAGGGATCCGCTCGGCCACCCGAGATTGTTTGCCCCGTGAAAATCCAATCAACCTCAGATTCGATTGCCCCGAAATCACTTCCACCAATCGATCGATCCACTCCGAAAATCTCTTCGAATCGCTCTTCCCATCCCGCGTAACCACTTCGATTCCTTTGCCCATCGCGAGTATCGCCGGACTATTGAGATTACCTGACTCAATGGACTCCTTCCACCCAAACGGTCCCCCCAAATCCTCACTTGAACTTCCTGTTCCACCAATCCACGGCGAACGCAAGCTCCCAATCAACTCTTCTCGAACAACAATCATCCCAACTCCCAATGGACCACATAATCCTTTATGACCCGGCGCAACCAACAAATCCACTCCGATCTCCCCCATCCCGATTTCGACAAAACCCAAACTCTGCGCGGCATCGATCATCAATAGACACCCTAACCCATCCCCCACACCAAATCGTCTCCTTGCACTTCGAACCTCAGACGCAATCGCTGAAATGTCTTGCACCACCCCCGTCACATTCGATGCATGATTGACCACAACCATTCGTGTGTCCTCGCGAATGGCCTCCCTGATTCCTAGCGGACTAACCACTCCGTCAGAATCACATTCCACGTAACTGATCTGCAACCCCCTACGCTGACGCAAGTCCTCCAAAGTCCGTAAAACACTATTGTGCTCTGTGACCGTCGTAACCACATGCACCTGCGTTAGATCCGATTGCCACAGCACACTGTACAATGCAGCATGTATCGCCATCGTCCCATTGCTCGTCCAAGCCACCACATCCCGATCTCTGGCACCCGTCGTATCCAACACCAATCTCTCGACCCGCTCAACCTCGCGACCCAATTCCTCAGCACGACGATACGCACCACGCCCCGCAGCAACCCCCTGCTCGCGGCAAGCCAAAGCATAAGCCTCCAACACGCCGTGAGGCTTAGGCCAACTCGTGGCCGCATGATCCAAATACGCGCGCGCTCCTCGGCTCATTCTACCCCACCCCCCCACCAATCACCCACGTTCCAACCACCCACGTTCCAACCACGCACGTTCCAACCAAGCAACGGAACAAGCCAGCGACGAAATATATCCATCATCAAGGGAAGATGTATCGCAAGAAATTCCGAACCGGTTGCCCATCGACATATGCCGTCGGTTGACCATACAGCCCACGCCCTAACTGAGCATTCGCCCCCTGACCAAATCCAACCAATGGCACATAACCGCCGTTCGCCGGCGCATAGACCGTTGCCGGAGGCATCGCCGCCGGAGGTGCATAAGCAAAAGGACTACGCGTCGCAGCAGGCACCAAACCAGCGTTCGGCACCACCCCCACTACACCACTCCCCCCCGCCACGGGATTGCCCCCCCACTGCACTCCACTAGCCGGAACGCAATTTGGATCATTCACCCCACGAGATGCCTGCTGCCATACCGCCGGCGATACCATCCATCGCGCATCGACAGATGCCGGCGCAGGGGTCACAAATGGCGCAGAATTCACAAACGTCCCCGCACGAGAATAAGTCGGCATCGGACTGCCAACATAACCGTTCACCCCACCAACGGGATACCCACCCCCAGCCACACTGGCCCCTGCCACACTGCCAACAGGCCCCGTAGGAACAGACCCCGTAGGAACAGGCACTACATAGGATGGCGGCGCCGGATACACCGCCGTCGGTACCGCTCCACTCGGCATCGTCGCAGGTGCTACTCCACTGACTCCACCAACAGGAATACCACTGGGAATGCTACTGGGAATCCCACTGGGAACATTACTGGGTATACCGCTCGGCACTCCCACACTCGGCACTCCTACGCTCGGCAACGCTGCCGGTGGATATCCCGTGGTTGGTAAACTAGGCAAACCACTGCTCGGTAACCCTGCACTGGGTACTCCTAGTCCAGGTACGCTTAAACTAGGAGGTACATTCGCTTGAGGATCCACCTGCTGCAAGT
>JBIJCS010000165.1:0-9022 GCA_044344575.1 Pirellula sp.
AACTCGGGAACGACCAGTTTGTCGATCACACCCGCTTCATATCCTCGACGCAATAACTGACGCACTGCTTCTCGCCCTCTGTCGCCAAAGTCGAGGGTCCAATCGTTAACGTACATTCCGACAAATGTATCTGCCTTGTCCCGCTCAAGTCCTCGGCCCCATCCGAGTGCATAGTCGAGTGCTTTCGATCGATGCTCAAGACCATGCTTAATGCTGAGGTAAAGGTATTTGTTAACGTCACGAATAATATCGGGGCCTAGATTCTTTCGAATCCCGTTGGCGCCCAAAGGTAACGGGAGGCCGGTTTGCTCCATCCACCATTTGCCGAGATCGACCACAAGGTGCAGATTCTGAGTTTGGTAAGTCAATTGACCTTCGTGAATGATAAGCCCGGCGTCGATGTTTTGGCCTTGATAGGTCCCTTGTTCGACCACATCGAGGATTTGATCGAATGGAACGACGACTTCCTGAAATTCTTTGAGCCACATGCGGCAGGAGAGGTACGCAGTGGTTAACGTACCCGGAACAGCGATTGTTTTGCCTCGCAAATCATCGCGGGTGTTCGGTGAGCGGGTCACGACCATTGGGCCATAATTGTCACCCATGCTCGCGCCACAGGAGCAGATCATGTAGCGATCGCTAAGGTAAGCGTACGCGTGTAGGCTAAGTGCTGTGAGTTCGAGTTCGCCTTGGAAGGCGCGACGATTGAGGGTTTCGATATCCACGAGTTCGTGTTCAAAGCGATACGATCTGGTATCGAAGCAGTCTTTGGCTAGTCCGTAGAACATGAACGCGTCGTCAGCATCTGGACTGTGACCGACGCGGATAAGGATAGATTCAGGGGTTGAGTTTGGAATGGTCATGGGATTTGCGAAGGCACGCGTCATGGGTCTAGGTGGAGCGGTTCGTAGCCACTCAAAAGTCAGGGAAATCGTAGCGGAAAACATCTCTCTTGGGTAGCAACCGCACGGGGTGCCTTGGCCGTAACAGAAAAACAACTGGACTCTTCCCGCACTCATTTTTCCAGTTTTCCTCAATTTTTCGCTTGCCTAAAGTATCATTGAATGATACTTTGATTCATCATGATTACCATTTCCTTGGACAGTTCGGTACCCATCCACGATCAGTTAGTCGGCGAGTTTCGTCGACTGATTGCGGAGGGAAAGCTCAAGGTTGGAGATGAGCTTCCGCCGGTGCGTCAGTTGGCGGCAGATTTGGGAGTGAACCTCAATACCGTTGCTCGGGCTTATCGAGAATTAACAGAGGCAGGGTTAATGTCGTCGGGGCGAGGTCGAGGAACGGTATTGATTTCTACGGTCGAGCGCAAGGGGCAGGCGCAAGTCGAAGCGCGCAAGCGAGTGGAGATTTCGATTGCGAATGCATTAGCGGACGCAAAGATTGCCGGTTTGTCGTTGGCAATGATTGAAGCAATTGTGGAGAAACAAGTCGAGAAATATTGGAAGTCAATGTAAGGGTTCACGCCATGAATGATGTATTGATGGATATTTTGGATGTAGGCATGTTGGTCGTACCCGTTGGGTTGATCTTATTACCCTGGCTCTTTGTCGTATTGATGAAGGGCGAGTCGTGCACGGCGGATCTCCAGGAGGCGGTCGAGGTAGGGCAGCGGAAGCTTTTAGGATGGACCTTGTTTTCCCTCTGTGTTTGGTTTGTTTTTCTGTGGATCTATCGTAGTTCGGGAGGTTCGCGGGGGTATTTGCCGATCGCCATTGCGCAGTTTTGTTTCTTTCCGATGTGGTTTTTTTTGGCGATCCCATTGGTTCGGCTCAAGCGACCGAGCTTAGTCGGCCCGTATGACCGAGGGGGGCAGTATATAGGGCCAGCGAGTGAGGGGCCTGCTTACTCCGGGGCTACAGTTCGAACGGCTTCGTTGGTGAACCGTGAAAAGCAATCTCCGATCAAGCCATGGATGCTGGCGGTTGGCGGTTTTTTGGTCGCACTACCGTTTATCGCTGTGCTCGGAAGAGGATTCGCACCATTTCCATTGAGCGATCTTGCACCACCAACAGAGGTTTCATCGAGTGCAACAACGGTGAAGGATGATGCTGCAAGTACAGCGAGTTTCGAGCAACTCGGTTACTCGCAACGCACCGCGTGGTATAGATCCCTCGTCAGCCTAGGGGTGATGCTTCCGATGGTTGTAGCACTCGCATGGATTTGTTCTCGTCGGAGTATGTCAGAGGCGGAACCGATACCTCAGGGTTGGAATGATAAGACAGCAGCAGCGTACGCGAAGCTCCGAAAACAGAGAGCGGCGGGACTGTTTTGGGGGCTGATTGGACTTGGGGTTCTCGTGGGTACCGCGCAAGCCTTCATCCAGTGGTTACCTAATTCTGGACCGATGTTAGGCGTGGTGTTTGGAACAATCGGTGGGCTTACGGGACTGCTCGGCGGTGCTTGGGGCATGTGGGTGTCTTTTCAACGCGCTGCAGTTAACGAGAGCATGGAGGAAAGCCAAGGATCAGGAGTGTGACTTGTCTACAGATACACACCATGAGGGTGAACCGTTGACTTGACGACGGAACGCGAGGGGGTTGGCAAGTTTCATTCGGAGGGATTCGCGTTGAGCTGATTCGCGTTGGATTGATTCGCGAATCGGGTGACCTTCAGGTGCTTGCGTGCGCATCGCCAGAGAACTCCTCCCGGGAATTGCCACTGAACCGGGTGGGGTGTTGTGGTTGCCTTTTGTAACTGTATTTTGGCGAGTTGCCAGTGCCGATAGGTGCAATCTTGTAGAGGCCACTGGAGTTGATGCCATAGGTTGACGAAGCTGACTTGCAGGATTGGCCAAGGGGTTTCAAGCAGTGCATCTAGGGGGACATGGAAACCGTCGGCTAGGAGAGTGGGGGGATGTGCTTTGAGCCATTGTTGGGCGAGGGACTCGATCAGTGCATGTTCTTCTCGGATCAACTGTGTTGCCACGAACAGTCGTTTCTTGAGATGGGGCGTACCAGCGAACGACTCCATGTAGGGGATAAGTTCGTGTCGAACACGATTGCGTGTGAAGTGCAAGAGATCGTTGCTGGCGTCTCTGCGGTGCGGTTGATTGATTGTGCGCAGATATTCAATGATTTCGTCTTTCCAAGTTTCCATCATGGGGTGGACAAGGACGAGTCCAGGAGCGATGGTCCTTTCGAATCGAACGCCGGCGATACCTGTCGGTCCGGATCCGCGGAGCAGGTGATGCAGTGCTGTTTCAATTTGATCGTCCGCTGTAGCGCCTGTGGCGATCCAGGTTGCATGATAGTCGAGTGCGACTTGGCGAAAAAAGCGGTTACGATCTTTTCGCCATTGGGCTTCGTTGCCGCGATAAGGGACATTTTTCAGAGGAGCATCAGGATCGGCTGTTTGGGTCGTTGTTTCGGACGGGGAGAGAGGCCTGCGGTCGGTGACGCAATCGACACCAAGGTTTTTGGCGAGTTCAACGACGAAGGCTTCGTCGAGATCACTTTCTGAGGCTCTCAATCGATGATTGAAATGCGCAACGACAAGTCTTGTTCCAGATGCGACTTGGCCGGAAGCGACGCTCGAGTGCATTGCTCTCAGGAGAGCAACGCTATCGGGTCCGCCGCTGACCGCGATCACTCCCGTGGTTCCACTCCAGCGATTTGCTGGCCAGAGTTTGAGGATTGCCTCAGGAACATTGGAACGCATTTACGGCTTAGGTGTTGGGGTAGGTTTGTTGAAGTCTCCAGCGGTGGAGATAACAAGGTTGTTCGGATTAAGAAACTCGGCGAGAGCTTCGTTTACCGACTCGACGGTCAAGTTCGAGATTTGGGTTTCTAGCCTTTCGTAGTAGGTCATATCGCGCCCCGCAAAGAGGTTATTTGCGAGGAGACCAGCGAGGGTTGCATCGCGAGAGCGATTGAGTTGTTGGCTTTGAAGAAATCCTTGGACACTATCCTTGAGTTCCTTCTCGGTGACTCCTTCGTTCACAATTTTTCGGACTTCTTCATCGATCGCTGCGACGAGTTTATCACGGTTCGAGGGGTTTGCGATTGCGGTGATGGTGAGCACAGCAAATTCGTCGATTGGGTTTGCGCGAAGGCTACTGTTCACACCGTAGGAGAGTCCTTCTTTTTGTCGAATGCGGTCTCCGAGGCGAGAGGAGAGGGCACCGGCACCGAGAATATAGTTCCCCATGACGAGGGGGGCGTACTTTGGATCATCATCCCGGAGGGCGTACTGTTGAGCGGCGTAGTAAACCGAATTCGCTTTATCTGGTGTTTCGATTGTTTTGATGGGCAATTTCAAGTCGATCGTTGGCGCGACTGCGACTCGTTGATAAGGGATATTCGATTTCCAGTTTCCGAGGATTTCGGATAGCTTATTTTCGGTCTCTTCGATGTCAAAATCTCCGACCACGGCTACTTCGCCTTGGCTTCCCGACAGGAAGTCGGCATGAAGATCGGCGATCTCTTGAAGTTTGATTTTTCGAAGGTTTTGTAATTCTTCTTCGATGGTTGGATCGTATCGAATATCGCCTGGTTCGTAAGGATTCAGTGCGCGATTTACGGATTGAGAAGCGAGAACTTGGGGCTCTTGCAATTGGGCTTCGAGTTGGGCGATGAATTGATCTTTGAGGATTTGGAATTCCTTTTCGTCAAAACTTGGTTCGCGGAGCATTTCTCGAACGACGCTGAGGACTTCTAACAAGGATCCTCTTTTGCATTCGATGCTGACGTTGACCACTTGTCTGAACGATTGGATGCTAACGTTGGCGTTGAGTTCGTCGAGTCGATCGTTGAGTTTTTGGAGTGGGAGGGATTTAGTGCCACGTTCCATCATTGGTCCAAGGAATTCGACAGCGAGGGCTTTGCCTCTCAAGGAGTCTTCGTCACCAAATCGGAGATTGATGGTGAGGTTGACGGTTTGTCCTCTGGTTTTCTTGGGGAGCATGGCGAAGGGAACACCCGACTTGAGTTTTCCACGTGTAAGTCGCGATTCGATATTCTTGGGGCTTGGATCGAACTGTTCACCTTCGCTGACGGCTTCGCGTCCGGTGTAGTTTTCAAGCAGTTCGTTGAGTTTTGGGCGTTCGGGGATAGAGATGCGTTCGGAAGCTGAAACGGGTTCGAAGATACCGATGGTACGGTTATTTCGAACGAGATATTGCTGGGCAGCACGTTGGCAATCGGCGGCAGTCATCTTCTCGAGGTTATCGCGGAAGAGGAAATACAACCGCCAGTCGCCTTGTGCGGCCCAATCGCTAAGGGTGATTGCGAGGGATTGCGTTTTTGCGGCCATCATTTCACGGTCATTGAGAAGTTGCCGTCGCGCACGCTCTACTTCTTCGTCAGTGATAGGGGCACTTGCTAGCCCTTCGACGGTTTCAATGAGAAGTGATTTGGCTTCTTCGATGCTTTTGTCTTTGGGGACTTGAGCGAGGAAGGTCATCAGACCTGGGTCATGCAGTGGGGAGGCGTCTGCGGCGACAAAGGTTGCCTTCTGGGTTTCGACCATGGTCTTGTACAAACGTCCGCTAGGAACGTCCGTCAGGAGGATTGAAAGAAGTTCGATGGCAGGAAATGCTGGGTCTGATCCGGCGGGGATATGATAAACCGCGCCGACGTACTGAGTGTCTCCCACGCGTCGAACGGTGGTGATTCGATCTCCATCTTGTGGCGGTTCGACTGTGTAAGTCTGTGGCAAAGGTGTCTTTGGGCGGCTCAGTGCGCCGAAATATTTCTGGATCCACTCGAGTGCTTTCGACTCATCGAAGTTGCCAGCGACGATCAGTATTGCGTTGTCTGGGCGATAGTATTTTTTATAGAAGGCGCGGAGGGCATCGATAGGAACGCGTTCGATGTCGCTGCGGTTGCCGATTGTGGATTTGCCATAGTTGTGCCATTGAAAAGCTGTGGAGCTCATCCGTTGTTGCAGGACGCCGATCGGATTGTTTTCTCCGCGTTCAAATTCACTACGGACGACAGAGAACTCCGATTGCAGGTCTTCACCGCGAATTTTGCTATTGACCATGCGATCGGCTTCGAGGCGGATGGCAAATTCGAGATTTTCGTCGGTTGCGGGGAGTGTTTCGAAGTAGTTGGTGCGGTCAAGCCAAGTGGTTCCGTTGAAATCGGCTCCTCGGTCTTTGAGCATCTTTGGAATTTCCGGGTGCAATTCCGTTCCTTTGAAGAGCATGTGTTCGAGCAAGTGAGCCATACCAGCTTCGCCGTATCCTTCGTGGCGTGACCCTACGAAGATGGTGCAGTTGACGGTGACTTTTGGCTGGCTACGGTCTTGGAACAAGAGAACTTTAAGGCCGTTCTCTAGGGCGTATTCGTTGATACCTTCAACAGAGGTGATTTTTTTTGGCATAGGATCGTCAGCAAAGGCAGTCGCTGGTAGGGCGTTGAAACAGCCGAAGAGGAACAAAAGGAAAATGGGGGCGGGAAGGAGTGTAGGGATCCGGATTGGAATTCTTCGGTTCAGCATTTCTGTGATCTCGTCGGTCTTCGCGAGCTTCCTGGGGCACTATTCGCAGTGAGTCTGCGGCGAGGGCAAGTGGAAGATTGTAGTCAAAAAACGTTTCAGGTATTACAGTTTTGCGGCAGGGGAAGGCTCTTTGGCGTTTTTTTCGCCATCCTTCATCCGTTGTATTCTCCTTCTGTTGTTAGGTGACGAGGATTTTCATGGCTTGGCATACGGTGGGTAACTCTGGGGAGGTGCGAGAGGGAGAAGGGACTGAAGTGCTTTGGGAAGGCAATATCATTGCCATCTTCCGCCATGAAGGACAGCTTTATGCTCTCGATGGGCTTTGCATGCACCAGGGAGGCCCCTTGGCCAAGGGCAAGCTAGCGAACGGTACGGTACAGTGCCCCTGGCATGGCTGGATGTATGAACTAAAAAATGGAAACAACGCGGTGACTTGCCAGCGCATGTTACGGACTTATCCAATCCAGGAGTCGGACGGGAAAATTGAGATTGACTTCGATGATTGATCCTTTTTAGCATCCGCGTTGAAGGTGATTACCGGTTCAGGATACTATTCGGTCAGGAGGACCGCGGTGCAAACGATCAAGACAGCAGTGGTTGTAGTATTGTTGCTCTTCGTGCTTTATGGAGGGTACATTGCCCTGAATCACAAAGAAACGCGTTTCCCCGAGAACATCGAGAACTTAGTAGATCCCGATATGCTTGCGGCGGATGTCGCCGTTCTTCCCGATGGTGGGGCTCCAACCCCTTTGCAGTTCGCGAACGTGCCGGGAGCTACTGGGGTCGTTGAGTCAAGCCCTTCGCTCCCCAATGCCGCAAACCCCAATGCCGTAAACCCCAGTGCTGTAAACCCCAGCGCCGTAAACCCCAGTGCACCGGCATCGAATTCCGGTGCGGATGCTTTTGCGAAATTTGCTTCTGGCCCTGCACCCAATTTCGGATCGCCTTCGAAGGACACGAACAGAGAAAACTTGGGAGGTTCGGGGGAAAGTATTCCGCCCATTCCGAATGCATTGCCACCCGGTGCACCTCCTAGTTTGCCAGAGATTCCGTCACTGGAGCTTCCTGCTTCTCCACCTGCTGGCTTGCCAGAGACCACTCCTGCTCCACGGTCGGGGCCGGATTCGGCGAGTCTGTTGCCGGTCGGTGGGGCGTCGAATGGTGTTGCAGCAATGAACGAAGCTTCTGTAGTCGCTTTGGCTAGCGCATCGAATGCAAAGGAACCTGGTTTCGGATTGAGTTTGCCGGCCAACCGCACGTCCCCGTCGAATCTTCCGCCAGTTCCTCCGTTGGATCTTCCTTCCTTGCATGGCGATGCCAAGAGTATTGCGGATGCTACACAACCGAAGCTTAGCGAGGATCAGCCTGCAACGCCGCGGATGCCCACCTCATCGTCAGGCAAGTCGTTTGAAAATGCCAAACGGATGGCGATGGAGCAAGCGGAAGCAGGGAAATTGAAGGAGGCACTGGCAATGCTATCGGTTTTTTACAATGCCCAAGATCTGCCACAATCGCAACATGAAGATTTGGTGGATATGCTCGATGCTTTAGCGAGGGAAGTGATTTACTCCAGAAGGCATTTGCTTGACATGCCCTACGTGGTTGCTCCAGGAGAGACCTTGGAGCAAATTGCAAAAACCTGCAATGTGCCAGTGGATGTCTTGTCCCGAATCAATGGGCTTGATCCTATCGCAACACCCCCTGCCGGGATGAAGCTCAAAGTGATCCCAGGACCGTTCCGAGCCGAGATCGATTTGAATACAAGTGAGATGACGCTGTTTCTTGGTGAACTCTACGCGGGGCGGTATCCAGCGACCTTTGGCGCCGAACCGGAACCTCGGCCAGGTGTTTACCAGATATTGGACAAGCAGCGGAATCGCAATTACTACGCGAGCAATGGGATGCAGATTTCGGCGAATGATCCCAAGAATCCCTTTGGTGGGTATTGGCTTGATTTGGGCCAAGATCTTTGCATTCACGGATCCCCTGATGTGGACACGGGCTCCTCTCAATTGGGCTGTATTAGCCTCTCACCGCTGGATGCCGCAGATGTTTTTGGTATGCTCGGACGCGGGTCTCAAGTGACCATACGACGGTAAGGGCAAATCCAGATTAGAACCGAGTTGATATGCAATACGATAAAGAATTGCTCAAGGCATTGATCCGTGAGCATGCGTTGCAGTTTGGCAATTTCACGTTGGCGAGTGGCAAGCAAGCATCCTTTTACCTCGACTGTCGCAAAGTCACGTTGCATCCCCAGGGGGCAAATTTGATTGGTGCCGGGTTGTTGGATATTGCGACCGGAAATAGCTTCTCCAAGGTTCCTGATGCAGTTGGCGGATTGGCAATTGGAGCCGACCCTATCACGGCTTCGGTCGTAGTGCTCGCTGGTCAGCGAGGACTTTCAATGCGTGGTTTTATGGTTCGTAAAGAAGCGAAAACGCACGGTACAGGAAAACTGGTTGAGGGACCTGTTGTTTCAGGAATGACCTGTGTGATCGTCGAAGATGTGATCACCAGTGGTGGCAGTGCATTAAAGGCTGCGGAGTCGGCGAAGGATGCG
>JBIJCS010000167.1:0-9002 GCA_044344575.1 Pirellula sp.
GATTCAACGCGATGTGCGGTGGCTTGGGTTCCAGTGGGATAACTTGTTCTACGCATCCGATTACTTTCAGCAACTCTATGATTGGTCGGTGCAATTGATCCGTCAGGGGCATGCCTTCGTTTGCGATTTGAACGCAGAGCAGATGAGGGAGTATCGCGGTACGTTGACCCAACCCGGTAAGAATAGTCCTTATCGAGATCGCAGCATCGAAGAGAACTTGGATCTCTTCGAACGGATGCGTAAAGGAGAGTTTCCGGAAGGTGCTCGAACGTTACGGGCAAAGATCGACATGGGGGCAGCCAACTTAAACCTTCGCGACCCGGTTCTTTACCGCATCATGTTTGCGCATCACCATCGGACGGATAATGATTGGTGCATTTACCCTATGTACGATTGGGCTCACGGCCAATCCGATTCGATCGAAGGAATTACCCATTCGATCTGCACCCTCGAGTTCGAAAATCATCGCCCTTTGTATGATTGGTTCTGCAAAACGCTCAGGATTTTCCATCCTCGTCAGATCGAATTCGCTCGGTTGAATCTTTCTTATACGGTGATGAGCAAGCGCAAGTTATTGCAGCTCGTCACTGAAAAACACGTCGAAGGATGGGACGATCCTCGGATGCCGACGATCAGTGGATTGCGTCGGCGCGGCTATACACCGGAGTCGATTCGCAGTTTTTGCGAAACGATAGGTGTTGCTCGTTTTAATGGGATCATTGATGTACTCGTACTCGAAAATGCGGTCCGGGAGCATTTGAACAAAACCGTTTCGAGGTACATGGCTATTCTCGATCCGATCAAAGTCACCCTGACCAACTACCCAGAGGATCAATCCGAAGAGCTCGATGCTGTCAACAACCCAGAAGATCCGGATGCCGGAACGAGAAAGCTACCGTTTTCGCGAACCTTGTTCATCGAACGGGATGACTTCATGGAGAATGCACCATCGAAGTTCTTCCGGCTCAAGCCTGGTGGCGAGGTGCGTCTGCGATATGCCTACATTATTAAGTGCAATGACGTAGTGAAGGATTCAAGTGGTAAGGTGACCGAGTTGCTCTGCACTTATGATCCGCAAACCAAGAGTGGAAGCGGTCCGGCGGCGGAGCGCAAAGTCAAAGGGACCGTGCACTGGGTTGCGGCCAAGACCGGTAATTGTGTTGAAGTTCGACTGTATGATCGATTGTTTCAATCGGAGACTCCGGAAGAAGCTCCTGAGGGAAAAAGTTTCCTGGATAACATCAACCCGGACAGCAAGACAGTGGTTCATGCCGTAGTCGAACCGGCACTAGCACAAGTGCCAGCCGGGACGCGAGTTCAGTTCGAACGCAATGGGTACTTCTGCGCTGATGAAGTCGATTCCAAACCTGGTTCACCAGTTTTCAACCGCATCGTTACGCTGAAAGATACTTGGGCGAAGATTCAAGCCAAAGAGTAAAGCGTCATTCGGACGCTCGAGATTCCCATGCATGCTTTTGATCTCTCCATTCCGACATCAAGCGAATATGGCTTGGTGACTCGGCTTTGGTGCGGCGAGAGTTCGCCGCGTTATGTTCTTGCTGTTTCGCATGGGTTGGGGGAACATGCTCAGCGATATACACACGTCGCAGAGTGTTTTGTGAACCATGGAGCTACTGTTTTGGCTTGGGATCAAAAAGGGCATGGACGCACCGGTGGGGCTTTGCCTCATTTTCAAACGTTAGTGGCCGATCTCGGTAGTGTCGAGGAGTATATTGTCTCGAAGTATCCTGGGGTTCCGTTTTTCTTTTACGGGCAGAGTCTCGGCGGTGGATTGGTAACCCATTATTTACTCAGTCGCACAAGCAAAGCTACGGGTGGGATCGCGACTAGTCCCTTGTTACGTACAACGTTTCCACCGCCTGCGTGGAAGCTGATGGTGGCGAAGTTGCTTGGGAAGTGGTGGCCGACATTAACTCTTTCTACGGCAATTCGACCTGAGGAATTGACCCGTGATCCCGCAGGTGTTGCAGCTTATAAAAACGATCCGTTAGTTCATCAGCGAGTCTCGGCTGCACTGGGGTTATCGATGCTCGACGCGGGAGAATGGTCAATCGCCAATGCTCACCTTCTCGCGAAGCCATTGTTGCTCATGCATGGGACAGAGGATCGGATTACCTCGTGTGAGGCAAGTGAAGAGTTTTCGAAGCGATCGAATTGCTATTGTGAGTTTCACGCATGGCAGGGGCTCTATCATGACATGCATTGGGAGCCCCGCAAGCAGGAGTTGTTCGATCAGATCAAATCGTTTATCGATCGTATTTTGGCTTGCGGATCGCATCGAGCAGAACGGCCAGAATGATTACGCTACCGGTGATGATCCGTTTGGTCGGTTCGCTCATTCCCATCTGAGCTAGTCCCGTTTCCAAGATCGAGATGATCAGGACACCAAAAAAGGTGCTGATGACGGAGCCGTGACCACCTCGTAGGCTCGTGCCGCCGATGACACAGGCAGCGATGGCGGAAAGCTCCATACCGACGGCTGCATTGGGATTAATCAGTGCCAGTTTAGACGCTTGGATGACCGACGCGATGCCGCATAGTCCGCCGCAAATTGCGTACAGAAGTATTAAGGGGCCGGTGGTCGACACGCCGGCCATCCGGACCGATTCTGCATTGGTGCCGATTGCCACGGCAGTTCGACCTAAAACGGTTCTGTGAAGCAACCACTGGCCGAGGATCACCATAAGGATTGCGAAAAGGATCGCAGGGGTCAAACCGAGGTGAGGTAGTGGTTCGGAGATCCAACCAATCGTGTTGCCGACATATTGGGTGGTCGAGTCCGTCATCCAATACGCAGCACCACGTGCGATTTCAAGCATTCCGAGCGTCACGATGAAAGCGGGGATTTTCCAAGTTGCGCTGATCCAGCCATTGAGCGCTCCGCAGAGAGCTCCCGTTATGGTGGCACCGATGGCTCCGAGTACTAGAGGCAGTTTGTACTTGAGCATCCATACACCGACCGTAGTTCCTGAAAGGGCCAACACGGAGCCGACGGACAGGTCGATACCACCAGCGACCAGGATCAGGGTCATGCCGACGGAGACAATGGTGATATCTGGTATCGTGTTTGCGACGGTTAGCAGGGTGGTAACACTAAAGAAGTTTTTTGTCAGGAGTCCGAACAAAAGAATCAGCGCAAAGATAGCTGCGAGGAGTCCTCCGTATTGGAGGAGCAACGATTTTAAGCGGTACTTTTCCATGTTGGATTGGAACTTATTGCATGGGGTTTAGTGTCGGTCTGTGGTTGTTGGAGTTCGGAGAATCGTATCCAGCAAACATTGCAGCCACGATCGCAGATTGATCATAGTTTGGACCTAAAAACTCCCCGGTCCAGAGACCATTCGAGAGAACGCCAATTCGATCGCAAAGGCGAACGAGTTCATCCAGATCGCTACTGACGACTAGAATGCCCTTGTTCATCGTGGCCAGTTGGCGAATTACTTTGTAGACCACTTCGCGTGCGGCGTAGTCGATCCCACGCGTTGGTTCATCAAGTAAAAAGATCTCTCCACCGCGTTCTAACCATTTGGCTAGTACTACTTTTTGCTGGTTACCACCGCTGAGAGTCGCTACGGTTTGTTCGGTTGAATCGCAGCGGATGCCCAGATGCGTTCGATATTCCTCAGCAATTCGTTGTGCTTCGTTTTGATGGTACCAGTTCCATTGTTTCCAGAATGGGCGATGGAGTTTTGGAAGTTGAATATTCAGCGCGATCGATTGATCTAACAGTAACCCATCGGATTTACGGTCTTCGCTGATCATGACGAACCCCGCTGCGACCGCTTCGGTTGGGGAATGGAATGGAGATCGCTGTATGCCATCGGGGCCGCGTAGTAGTCCATTGCGAGCTTTATCCGCGCCGAAGAGTAGTCGTAGCAACTCGGTGCGTCCCGCTCCTACAAGTCCAGCGATTCCAAGTATTTCCCCTGCATTCAAGGCAAAAGATACTTTTCGGACTTTGGGTGGCGCATCGAACTCTTCGACTTGGAGAATCGTTGTTCCTGTCGGAGGTTTTCTTTCTGTATTTTCCATCGGATTCTTGTCATTTGACGAGGAGTCCGCGTAGTTGCTCTTTTGAAGAAGATTGCGTGGAGACATATGTTGGATCATGTCGTTTTGGGTAAGTTCGCCGCGCTGCCAAGTGCCTTGCAGTTGTCCATCGCGCAGAATCGAAATTCGGTCCGCGAGCATTTCGACTTCCGTTAAGCGGTGACTGATGTACAGAATTGCGGTCCCCTGCTCTTTCCAAGCCGCGATTTTTTCGAATAGGAGCTGGCTTTCAGGAATAGATAGCGCGGCGGTTGGTTCATCGAGGATTAAAACTTTGGGGGTACCTTGGGTGTTTGCCGCGATCTCCAGCATTTGTTGCTGACCGATACCTAGTTTTCGGACAAGAGTTTTTGGGTTGAGGTTGGTAAGCCCGAAGGTGCTGAGCAATTCGGACGCTGCGCGATGGAGTTTCTTTTGATTGAGTATCCCGCATCGATGTGGAAGTTTGTCGAGAAATAGATTTTCGGCAACGTTAAGAGTAGGGATTAGGTTCAGTTCTTGTTGCACCATTTGGACACCAAGACGCTGGGCTTCGCGGCTCGAGGAGGGAAGATACCGCGCACCATTGAGTCGCATCGATCCGGAAGTTGGTTGATAAAATCCGGCGATCATCCGACACAGGGTGCTTTTTCCGGCACCATTGGCACCGAGAAGGGCATGCAGTTCGCCAGGCGCGAACTGCATGTTCACTGCATCGACAGCGCGGCTGGCGAAGTCTTTGGTGAGGCTGATGACTTGAAACACTTCGTTGCTTCTATTTGATGTCTCTACAAGTGGGCGTGTTGACTTGGGATTTCGGCTATTTCGGCTTGAGTTCCGCTGCGGTAATCAGATCGACGGGTGTTTCTCGGTCTTCAGGATTTGTGTTCCGGTCGGCTAGCAGTTGTAATGCAACTTCGATTCCGTAAACGGCTAGTTGGTCGCCGTGCTGATCCGCAGTGGCTAGCATTCGGCCTTCTCGAATTGCTTCCTGGGCGGCAGAGATATTGTCGAAGCCCACGACTTGGATCACCGCCGTTTGGTTGGCGGCTTTGACGGCAGCGAGAGCTCCGAGGGCCATCGAGTCGTTTGCAGCGAGAATGGCCTTCAAGTCGCTGTGTGTACTGATCATCGAAGCGGCGATCGTATTAGCTTGATTGGTTTCCCAGTTAGCGCTTTGGCTGTCGACGATTTCGATTCCAGCTTCTTTCATGGCTTGTTCGAAGCCTAGTCGACGCTGTGTGCCGTTGAAGCTAGTACGGATCCCTTCCAAGATGGCAACACGGTCACCTTTTTGCAGTTTCGAAGCAAGAAAATCACCGACCGATTTGGCACCGAGTAAGTTATTTGGGCCGACGAAAGGGATCGATATGTTTTCGGCTTGAAGAACTTCTGCATCGAGTTTGTTATCGATGTTGACGATGACGATCCCAGCTTTTTGAGCTCGGCGCAAAACGGATACAAGAGCCTTAGAATCTGCGGGTGCGATCACGATAGCTTGTACACCTGCGGCGACCATTTCGTCGACGATTGCAGCTTGGCGGGTTAAGTCACGTTCGTCTTTGATACCGTTTGTGATGAGCTCATACGAATCGGCATGGGAAGCTTGGTGTTGTTTAGCTCCTTCGGCCATGGTCGAAAAGAACTCGTTGGCAAGCGATTTCATGACCAAAGCGATTTTTGGTTTGCTTGTCGAATCGGACTTTTCCGTCTTGTTGGAACTTGTCGCTGAATCGTTTTTGGCATTACAGCCGAGCAAGGCCAACAAGGTCAGGAGGCTCAGCGTCCCTGCAAATTTGAGATTGGACAGGGTAGTCAATGAAACATCATGCAAATGGTTGAAGGTGGTTTTAGAGTTTGTGATTGGTTGTTGAATCTGCATGGTGATCAATAGGTTGGAGTGGGGAGGATGGCTTGGTGTATGATATCAACCGAGGCTTTATTTTGGGTGGGGCTACAGGGAAGTTAGTGTGTTAAGATCGCACGGACTTGGGAAAGCGTAGGTAAGGAGGGTTGAGCTCCGGGGACGGTGACCGCATAAGCTGCCGCAGCGGAGGCAAACCGGCAAGCTTCCATGAGAGCGACTTCGTCTGCGAGTTGAGTTGCTAGTGCGCCTAGGAAAGCGTCGCCGGCGGCGACCGTATCGACGGCTTTCACGTTAAAGGGTTCGATCCACCGCGTTTCGCGACGACTGGAGGGGAGTATTTGTGCGGCGACTGCTCCGAGGTGCCCGAGGGTGATTACCGCCCGTTGGGCACCTCGTTCAAGGAGTACTTTTGCGGCATCGGTCGCTTGTTCAATCGTTGTTGGCGGTGGGCAGTTGAGCAATGCTGCAGTTTCGGTTTGATTGGGACAAAGTAGGTCGACGTGATAGAGTGCATCGGGCAAAGCAGTAGGTGCTGGAGCTGTGTTAAGGATGATTTTTGTTCCGTGTTTTTTGCAGAGTTGAATCAAGCGTTCTACGGTGGGAATCGGAATTTCGAGTTGGGTCATTACCCAGGAGGCTTCCTGAATGGCCGATTCCGCTTGGTCGATATCTTCAGGTGAGAGGAGTCCGTTTGCTCCGGGGATTACCATGATGGCGTTTTCG
Source organism: Pirellula sp. (assembly GCA_044344575.1). Lineage (GTDB taxonomy): Bacteria > Planctomycetota > Planctomycetia > Pirellulales > Pirellulaceae > JBKCUI01. Next base: position 6,641 of record JBIJCS010000167.1, read on the forward strand.
CCTTGATCGTCGACCGTAACGATCGCTGTACCGCTAGGGCCCGGTTTGCGGCGGATCCATTGTGTGTCGATACTTTCCGATTGCAGATGGGTAGCGAGCAATGCCCCGAAGCCATCGGAACCGACGGCGCCGAGAAGTTGTACATTGGCACCGAGTCGGGCCGCTGCGACAGCTTGGTTAGCCCCTTTTCCCCCGGGGATTTCTCGAAGGCTATGGGCTGTAAGAGTTTGACCAAGCGTAGGCAATTGGGGAGTTCGAACGACGAGATCGATATTGATCGAACCACAGACGAGAAGTTTATTGGTCGGAGAGTTCATGATTTCGCCGGAGGAGTCGAGGGGACGAGGAGCAAGTAAGCGCGTCGTTGGTGAATTGAATGGGACGGATGCTGTCCCTTAGTATTTTAAACAAAAAGCTGGGTTGTGGGATCAATGCGGAATCCACGTCATGCCTTTTCCAGTTTTGTGCGACAGGAATCCAGTTTTGCTCGACGGGAAGGGCATTTTTTCTCAATGACGGCCTGAAGATGGACATGAAGTCAATTAGCCAGTAACCTAACGTTGGCCGGCAGCGATGCTGAGTTCTTTTCTACATGTATTTTATGGTGAGTTCGAACATGCGACGCTTTTGTTTACGATCGGCTCTGGCCATTACGCTCGGTGGTTTCTTTGTAGCTTCGACGGTTTCAGCGCAAACAGCTGTGGACATACCAGAAAAGTCGGTTGCAAAGCAGGTTCAGGTTGGGAATCGAGTTGCAATGTTTACCGTATCGTTCTCAAGTGATAATGCGGCGTTGGATGAGGAGGTAACGTTAGCGATCCGAGTGCGGATCGCGAGGGGGTGGCATATTGGCCCAACTTCGACGGGCTCCGATTCCATTGGCTTTCCAACGGAAATCGAATTCGAGCCCCTTGGGCTTAAAGCTTTAGGAGATGGATTTAACTCCAGTGTGAAACCTCGCGAATTGGAACTTGCGGTTGGTAAGCAAGAGTACATGCAAGGCGAGTTCAGTTGGACTCGAAAATATCGGGTTACGGTAGCGGATGGCCAGTATGGTGGAATTGGCAAGGTTCGATATCAGGCTTGTGATGATAAGAAGTGTCTTCCACCTGAGAGCATCAAGTTTACTTTGGGAGCGCCGCTGAGTGAGAAGCCATCAGAAACTTCTGGGGCGTCGATGGCTTCGACTCGTAAAGAAAAGAGTCCAGTCAGTAAAGAGAAAGTGATCGCTGAGCACGTTGCAGGTGAGAAAGCGATTGGTGAGCCGATCGTCTTGCAACTTGAGCCAAGCGAATTGAAGCGGACGCGGCCTCAGATTGGCAACATCGTCTCGTTGTTAATTGTTGGGAGAGCGACAGAGAAGATGGTGTGGAAGGGAACCATTCCGTCGGGGCCTGACGAAGGGGTAGGTCTATACTTACCAAAGTCGTCGGCATATTCACTTGTAAATACGGGTAGTACGGGCACGGTTGTCAGCAATACCGCGACTTATGCATCGGTAGATCAGGATGGGGACGGTGTATTGGCGGAGTGGGAAGCCGTAGGGTTAGAGCGACCGATTCGTATTCGGGACAACATGTATCGGGTGAAAGAGATCGACATAGAGAGTAAAACACTGACACTGCAGCAACTTGACATGCCATTGCGCGGATCGTTGGTAGGTTATCGTTGTCCTGATTTTGTGCTAAGTACGTTCGATGGCAAAGTAGTTTCGAACAAGTCGATTCTTGGAAAGGCAACGGTTTTAGATATTTGGGCCGTGACCTGCCACAACTGCTACGAGGGGTTTCCCAAGATCGCAAAAAGTCTTGAGAAGCATGGTACGGAGAAATTGCAAGTGATTTTGATGACGGTAGATACGAGCAAGGAGTTTTACGACAGTCAGGCGCCTCGATTGTTTGAGACGTATGGGGGTGGGGAATGGCCACAGTTAATGCTACCCGGTGGTTTTGATGGTGCGTTAGTATTTGGCGACTATGGTTTTGGTAGTGTTGTCGTCGACGAGAAGGGAATCGTTCGAGCGGTTGGAGTTCATAGCTTTGAGATTGAATCTGTAATCGATCGGGTCATTGCGGGTAAGGCAGCTTCTGCCGGCAAGTGAAGCTAGACTATTGCGTTGAGCAACTCGATACGCGATTGGAGAATGTGAGCACCCGTAGCCACCGTTCGCCAGACGGTGGACATTTCCCTCAACACTACCACCGCTTGGCAGCGGGTGGCTACATAAGACACATCCACCGTTCCCCCGTAGCCGCGTTCCCGTAGCCACCGTTCGCCAGACGGTGGACATTTCCCTCAACACTACCACCGCTTGGCAGCGGGTGGCTACATAAGACACATCCACCGTTCCCCCGTAGCCGCG
>JBIJCS010000168.1:0-8995 GCA_044344575.1 Pirellula sp.
AACCGTTTGCGATGTATCCATCGCACAAACCATCGATTTTCGAACGCAAATTCAACCCATCCTCTCCGAACATTGTTCCCAATGCCACGGCGTCGACGAAGAAACCAGAGAAGGTGCCTTGCGCTTGGATCTCCGCGAAGCCGCGCTGGCCGGGGGGGAGTCAGGGCAACCAGCAATCATCGCAGGAAATTCGGCGCAAAGCGCAATCATACATCGGGTTCTCTCCTCCGATCCCGATGTCCTCATGCCTCCACCAAGCCTCCAAAAACCTCTCTCAAAACAACAAATCGAACTGTTGTCCAAATGGATTGACCAAGGAGCACCGTACGCAAAACACTGGGCATTCGAAGCACCCACTCGTCCTAACGATACAGAAAACCCATCGATCGATTCCCTCGTCACCAAAACATTGGAAACGAAGGGTTGGCCAAGCGCTCAACCTGCAAAATCATGGGAACTGTGCCGACGCCTCTACCTCGACCTCATCGGCGTCCCCCCATCCCCCGAACAACTTGCTCAATTCGAAATCGATGGCGTCGAAACAACCGTCGATCACCTTCTAGCCGATGCCCGATTCGCAGAAAAGTGGGCCCGCCCCTGGCTCGACGTCGCCCGATATTCCGACACGAACGGATATGAGAAAGATCTACAACGCGATCAATGGGCTTGGAGAGACTGGGTAATTGACGCATTGCGAAACGATATGCCCTACGATCAGTTCATCCTCGAACAACTCGCCGGCGATCTCCTCCCGAATGCGACCCAAGAACAAATCATCGCAACAGGCTTTCTACGCAATAGCATGATCAACGAAGAAGGCGCAATCATTCCAGAACAATTCCGCATGGTCGAAATGTTCGACAGGATGGACTGCGTCGGCAAAGCAGTCTTGGGAATGTCGCTTCAATGCGCTCAATGCCATACCCATAAATTTGATCCAATCACCCATGACGAATACTATGGAATGTTCGCTTTCCTCAATAATACCTACGAAGCGAGATCGTGGGTATACACCCCCGAACAACTGCAAACCATTCGAGAAATCCGCGATGAAATGCAAAAGGCTACCGATGCCTACCTGTCCTCACATCCAAATTGGAACACAGAACTAAATACCTGGAAGGAACAAATTCTCAGCACCCGACCAAACTGGAAACCTCTGCGCGCTGAACTCCTAGAAACAGTCAGCGGATTGAACCATCCCGTCCAAGAAGACGACGACTCGATCCTGATGCTTGGACACACAAGCAATGACGTCTTTATGACCACCCCCGCCACTCTCGAAAAAATCACCGCGATCCAATTCGAAATTCTCACGCACGGTGAACTTCCCTTCCGCGGCCCTGGTCGAAATGGTGTCGGTCTGTGGGACCTTCGCGAAGTCGAACTCTTTGTTCAAAAACCCGGTAGCACAGACTGGGAAAAGAAAAAATTCGCAACAGCCACCGCAGACCATAGCGACCCCGATCAAAAATCAGCAGACGGAAAAAATGCGTCCGGACCCGTCTCTTACCTCATCGATGGTAAAGACGAAACAACTTGGAAGTCCGACCGTGGCATGGGACGCAGAAACCAATCCTCTGTCGCTGTACTCGTACTCGAAACCCCACTCGAAAATCTCGCAGACCACAAACTAAAAATCGTTTGGCGACAAGGTGATATGGTCGGCTGTTGCCGAATCAGTATCACCGATAGCCCGAACCCAATCGCCCCGACTATCCCGCATGATGCGGTTCTGGCAATGCTAGATCCGAATCCATCAGCCCCCAATCAAAGTTTACTCCTCGCGTGGCTCGCCTCGCGTGAGGATGCGAAAGAGCAAATCGCAGCCATCGAAAATCAATGGAAGCGATTCCCAAACGCAAAAACGAGCGTACTTCACCTCACCGAACGCGACTCCAAAAAAACCAGAACAACCTACACGCTCGTTCGAGGGAACTGGGACCAACCCGATCGACCTACCGAACCGAAACTACTCACGAGCTTCCATCCCGAAGAAACCACCGAAGCACCAGCAAGACTGCGCCTGGCACGCTGGCTCGTTGACAAAAGAAACCCGCTCACCGCCCGCGTCGCAGTGAACCGAATTTGGCAAGAAATCTTCGGTGAAGGCCTTGTAGAAACCTCAGAGGACTTCGGTACCCGAGCTCCCGTCCCCGAATACCAAAACATCTTGGATCTGCTAGCCGTCGATCTAATGCAATCCCAATGGAGTATCAAGAAACTGATCCGCACCATGGTGTTGAGCAAGTCCTATCAACGCACGTCTAGTGCCACTGCACAAATGCTGGAACTCGACCCAAAGAATCGCTGGCTCACCCGCGGCCCTCGCTTTCGATGCGATGCGGAAATGGTCCGCGATGTTGCCCTGAGCATCGCTGGCTTACTGCACCAAAAAGTCGGTGGACCAAGCGTTATCCCTCCCGTCCCACAAAATGTTCTCGACTACAACTACACCTACCCCAGCTACTGGAAACCGGCAGAAGCTCCCGAACGCTACCGACGTGCTATCTACATGTTCCGCAAACGATCGATGCCAGACCCCGTTCTCAGTACCCTCGATGCACCTAACGCCGACGCCGCCTGCGCAAGACGCATTCGATCCAATACGCCTCTGGCTGCTCTCACCGGATTAAATGAACCAATCTTTGTCGAAGCAGCACGCGGATTTGCATTGCGAATCCTCAAAGAATCACCCACCCTACCCGCCAATAACGAATCCTCCAACGACCTGGAAGAAGCTCGCATCGATCGAGCGTTCCTCTTAGCTGTCTCCAGACCCGCTACCACCCAAGAGAAAGCCGCATTAAAGGAATTCCTTGCGACTCAAAGAAAACGTCTCGCAGACGGATGGACCAACCCACGTGAAATCCTCACCGGTGATCCAGCAAAACTCGCCGATCTTCCCGACAATGTCACTCCACAAGACGCCGCAGCCTGGACACTCGCCGCACGGGTCGTGCTCAACCTCGATGAGACAATGAACAAGCAATAACCCGACACATGGCAATGACCCGACACCTCGGAGTCGCAAGAAATCAAACACAGATCGATGGAGCACTCCCTCTCAATCGATCTTCCAAATTGCCCGCGACACAAAGTTAACGCGGCTCTCCGTCGACCCAATCACTTAAACCCACTCGATATACACCTTCACTATTCGCCTGACCTCGCGCCATGATCGGCGTGTTGTAAACGGTCTGAATATTCCCCAATGCATCTACCCCAATCAACCCGCCCGAGTCGACAGGCAACGTCTTTTCAATCGCAAACCTCGTCGCTGCCTCTAAACTCTCTCCCAAATATTCCATCCGGGAAGAAACCGATGAAGCAATGTGATTGCGAATGAATAACTCTCCAACCCCAGTACAGCTAATCGCACAAGTCTTGTTGTTGGCATAAGTCCCCGCTCCAATAATCGGTGTGTCGCCAATTCGACCATACTTCTTACCAAGCAACCCACCAGTGCTCGTCGCGGCCGCCAAGTTTCCCGCTTTGTCCATCACGACGCATCCAACAGTACCAAGATAAAACAAACGATCCTCTCCGCGATCATGATCATTGCGTGATGTCGATTGCTTCTTCGCTTCTTGCCTTTTCTTCCATTCGCGCCAACTCTCTAACTGCTCCTGCGTTTTAAAGTAATCTCCCGTTTCTGTGGCCAATCCAAGCTGGACACCAAACACATCAGCCTCGTCGCCAACAAGAAACACATGAGGCGTCTTGTCTCGAACCGCCCTCGCTAAAGAAATGGGGTTCTTGGACTTTCGAACATTCGCAACCGCTCCACAAGAAAGATCCAATCCATCCATAAGACTCGCATCGAGAGAATACTCACCAATCTCATTGAGCACCGCCCCGCGTCCTGCATTGAAATGCGGATCGTCTTCCAAAACCCTTACCACCGCTTCCGCTACATCCAATGCGTTCCCCGATGCCTCTAACATCTCCTTCCCCCGACTCAATGCCCGTTGCAACCCCTCAATGCGAACCTTGCGCTGCTCAGGATTCCACCGATCCAGGTCTCCACCCGCCCCTCCATGAATCGCTATGCTCCATCGATCCTTCAATGTCGCTGTTACTGGAACTTGTTTGGTATTCGGCTGACTGGCCATAGATTCCGTTGGGGTGTTTGATGATGATGGATAATTACTAAAGGACTTCGACTCAATTCGACCCGCCGACACATCGCTCTGAATTCCTAAATCAGCCGTTGGGATTTGCCCCAAACACGCCCCTCCCACGATCAATGGAAGGAAATAGAAAACGCTTTGCACTAATCGACTTGCAATCTTCATGATGCGTGCTCTTCGATGGTATGGTCTCTTAGGGATCGGACTTCTTCGCTTGCTCAATCGCTTGCTGACGAGCTATCTCAAACTCATCTCCAGACTTCCAAGTCTGCATAGCTGGTGCGTCGGCAGCAACTAATCCTACTTCAGTAAGTAATTGAATGTCTTCAATTGCCCCAGCAAGATCCCACGAAGGGTCATACTCGTCCGAACGCTGATGGTAGTGCTTGTCCGTCCACTTTTGTAGCTGCGCTTTGCCCCATCCCTCCGGTTGATTGCGAACCGCATGCCCACTGTGTAAATAAACCGCCGGAACGCCGACCTTCGCAAGCGAAAACTGATCGGATCGATAGTAATACCCCTTGCTTGGCTCCAAATCACCGACCACCACCCGCCCTTGCTTACTCGCCGCACTTTGCACAAGCTGATCCAAAGAACTCTTCCCCAAGCCGATCACCTGAACGTCTTGAGTTGCCCCTAAAAAGTTAATCCCGTCGATGTTGATCAGCGCAGAGAGCTTTCCGTTCGGAATCGGTGGATGCTCCGCCAAATACTTCGAACCCAACAATCCTTGCTCCTCCGCTCCAACCGCAGCAAACAAGATCGATCGCTTCGGCTCATACCCCGATGTCGAAATCGCTCGAAGTATCGTTAACAAAGCTGCCGTACCCGATGCGTTATCAATCGCTCCATTGTAAATATTATCACCCCGCTCATCGCGATCCGCTGCCATTCCTATGTGGTCATGATGCGCCATGAATACAACGTATTCCTGAGCAAGCCTCGGATCAGAACCAGGCAATACTCCCAATATGTTCGCCGTAACACGCTCCCGTGCTGAACACTCAATCTGCGTGGAAAGCCTTAACCCTAACGGCACTGGCTTAAAGTCCCGTTGATTTGCTCGCTTGCGTAACGTGTCTAACTCAAGACCCGCAACCTGAAACATCCTTCGGCTCGCCGCTTCGCTCATCCATCCCTTCATCTCCATACGCGGGCCCGCAGAATCCTTAAGCTCAAACTCCTCTCCGGTCCATGATGTCTGAATCACCGTGAACGGATAGCCTGCCGATGCATCCGTGTGAATGATAATCGCTCCAGCGGCACCCTGCCTCGCTGCACTCTCATACTTGTAATCCCACCGCCCATAATAAAGCCTACGCGATCCGCCAAACAACTCCGGATCATCCTCAGGATCGTTGTTCATCATCACAAGGATCTTGCCGCGAAGATCCACCCCTTTGTAATCATCCCAACTGTACTCCGGTGCCTGAATCCCATACCCAACAAACACCAACTCTGCATCCTTCAACCCAACCGTCGACTCCGGCTTCCCAGCCACCGCAATGTAATCGTCAAAGTACTTGAACTCGGCCTGCATTCCATCCCTGCCACGAACCAACCACGATTTCTCAGGTGTACTGGTCAACCCTAACATCGGAAAAACTTGCCGATAAGAACCAACCGCAGGAACCATCTCCAAGCCGTTGGCCTGAAACTCTGTCTCTAAGTACAACTGCGTGATCGTATCCCCTTGACTACCCGGACCACGCCCCTCAAGTAGATCGTCCGAGAGAAATCGAATATGTCCACGCAACGTCGACTCCAGAATCCTGGATTGCACGTCGGAAATACTCTGCCCCATCACATCACTCGCCAAATCCGCTACACTCGCCAAAACCACCAAGATGCCAACAACAAAACGTCGTAAAGAAGAAATACGAAAACGAATCATTCCCTCGCCAAACAATTGCTCTCTCCCTCCCCTACAACCAAAAATGACGGGAACTCTCTGCACAATGCGGACTTTTACCATGGGCTCACCCTCCAATACGCCAAAACCAAGATTTCCCTGAGACTATGCCAGTCTACGTAGGGATGCAAGTCTCCCAAGGAGAAATAGAGGTCTGCAACACCTCGCTCCAATCCCACTCCGCCGGATACAATGACATGTCGAATCCATCCCCGCTTTCGCAAATCGGTAAAACTTGCTCGATTCCCGCCACCGACGACCATCTCCAATCATTCAACGTCCTCAAGCAATCCATCTCAGGCTCTATGGCAACGAATACCGAAAAAATGGAGGTCGAAGTTCATGGCATGACCTGCGCGGCTTGCGTCGGCAGAGTCGAAAGATCCCTCAAACAAATCCCTGGCGTCCTCCAAGCAAACGTCAATCTCGCCACCGAACGCGCACACGTCCTGATCCCGTCCCACGATCCAACCCTCGCCTCCAAAATCATTCAGGCCATCGAGCAAGTCGGCTACGAAGCGAAATTGATTGCACCACTCGCCACCGACCCACAACCTGCCAATCGCATTCCGCATACTCAACTCCCTATTCCCACCACCGAAACAAACGACTTCAAAAAACTTCGCCGAGATTGGCTGATCTCGCTCGTCTTCGCTCTTCCGATTTTCTTGCTGTCCATGGGCCCAATGCTCTACTCCCCTTGGATGAACTCCATGATGCAAATCATGACCATGCAACAATGGAATTTGCTTCTCTGGGCCCTAGCAACACCTGTTCAATTCGGCCCCGGATGGCGTTTCTATCGAAACGCATTCTATAGCCTAAAGTCATGGTCCCCCGACATGAACCTTCTCGTCGCTCTCGGTACCTCCGCCGCCTATTTCTTCAGCTCCCTGATCACCTTCTTCCCCAACGCTCTCGATAACCGCGCCCTTCACGTCACCTTCGAATCCTCTGCCGTCGTCATCTGCTTAGTTCTCCTAGGAAAACTCCTCGAATCCCGCTCCAAACAAACCACCAAAGATGCCATCCAATCCATGGCCAAACTGCAACCTGCTACCGCTCTGCGACTGATTTCTGAAAACAACCAATCATCAACCCAACAAGCCAATCTCGAACAAGTCAATCTCGAACAAGTCTCCGTGAACGACTTGCAAATCGGTGACCGCGTCGAAATTCGCGAAGGTCAATCGGTTCCAATCGATGGACTTATCGAATTCGGACAAAGCTACCTCGATGAAAGCATGGTCACCGGCGAACCCATCCCGAAAGAAAAAGGCCCAGGAGATCGCCTCATCGGTGGCACCCTCAACGGCAACGGTACACTCATCATGCGAGTTACCGCCGTCGGTGCCGAAACTTTCCTCGCTCGAATCACCGCACTAGTCGCCCAAGCTCAATCCGATAAACCACCCATTCAGTCTACCCTCGATCAGATCATCCGATACTTCGCACCCGCCGTGGTCGCCCTCGCCATACTGACAGCCCTCGGCTGGCTCTCGCTTAGCCACGAAAATCAACTCAGCAACGCTTTAATCCACTCCGTCGCCGTCCTCGTCGTCGCGTGCCCCTGCGCATTAGGACTCGCTACCCCAATGAGCATGATGGTCGGATCCGGTCGAGGCGCAGAACTCGGTATCCTCTTTCGCTCCCAAGAAACCATACAGAAACTCGCAAACGTCCAAACGATCGTTTTAGATAAAACCGGCACGTTGACCGCCGGAAAGCCCCTCTTTCAAGGCGCCTGGAGCCTCAAAAACGACCCAAACGCCACCACAGACCAAGAACTACTCGAACTCGCTTCACTCGCAGCTCGAAACTCAAACCATCCTATCGCTCTCGCAATCCGCGATGCCGCCAAATCTCCTAAACCCGCCTCCCTCAACCCCACATCCCATAAACCAATCGGACTCGTGATGGAAAGCCAAGCTGTCCCAGGTCGCGGCATCCAAGTTCGTCTCAGCGATCTGCGACGACTCTATCTCGGCTCCTACCCTTGGATGCAAAAACTCGAACTAACTTCTACCGCCTCCGATGACCTCGAAAAAGAACTCGCCTCCAAAGGCTTTAGCCTAAGCTGGCTCGCGGTCAACAACACACTCATCGGCGCTCTCGCTGTCCTCGATCCGATCAAAGACGAAAGCCCCAAATGTATTAGTACCCTAAAAGCACTCGGTATCCATTGCGAACTACTCTCCGGTGATCATCCACAATCGGTCGCCAATGCCGCGAAAACTCTCAAGATCGATGCGTGGCAAGGTGGTCAGCTACCTCAAGATAAAGCCAAACGAATCGATGCCATTCGGGCAACAGGCAAAGCCGTCGCATTCGTCGGCGACGGTATCAACGACGCCCCAGCTCTCGCCGCTGCCGATGTAGGAATCGCTATGGGAAACGGAACAGAAATAGCCATGAACACCGCCGATGTGGTCCTGGCAAATAACTACACGATGAAAATTCCAGAAGCCATCGCGCTGGCTCAAGCAGTCATGCGAAACATCTACCAAAATCTCTTCTGGGCTTTCGCTTACAACCTCGTACTGCTTCCCCTCGCCGCCGGTTGGCTATCACCCTGGACCTCGTGGACGTTTACCCCCATGATGGCCGCGCTCGCAATGAGCTTTTCAAGCATCCTGGTGGTGGGAAACGCCCTGAGACTGAGACGATTTCAATCCAACGACAATGCAATCGACTCTTAGAGATACCGATCCAACATCCGATCAAACGCCTTCTCAAGCATCTCGTCGGTGTCGTACTTGCCCGATGCAATCGCTTCTCGCATCTGAGCAACTTTCTCAGCGCGGAATCCACCCGTTGCACTCGACTGCGACACCTCGAGAGCCTCTGCGGACAACTCCAACTGATCAACCGGCTCCTGGATCGATCCAGCAGAAGCCGCACTCGGCGCTTGCGCTGCCGCACTAGACTTCGCCGCCGATCGTACCGCATC
>JBIJCS010000169.1:0-8973 GCA_044344575.1 Pirellula sp.
GGGTTCGGTTTGTGCAGTTGTATCACACCGATTGGGATCATCATGGTGGCAAGAATGCGGATTTGGATGAAGCGTTAGACAAAGTGTGCGGGGAGGTGGATCGGGCTTCGGCGGCTTTGGTTTTAGACTTAGAGCGGCGTGGGATGCTCGATGAGACTTTAGTGATATGGGGGGGTGAGTTTGGCAGGACTCCGATGGGAGAGCCGAGGGATACCACAGGGCGAGACCATCATGTGGATGCATTTACCATGTGGGTTGCGGGTGGTGGAGTTGCAGCGGGCAAGTTGATTGGCAAGACGGATGATTTAGGATTTTCTGTGGTTGAGGGTCAGGTGCATGTCCATGATTTGCATGCGACGTTACTGCATCTGTTAGGGATTGATCACGAGCGATTGACTTATCGGTTTCAGGGTCGTGATTTTCGGCTGACGGATGTGCATGGACGGGTGGTGCACGAGATGTTTGGTTAGGGTGCGAGAGGTTCGTGGAGCGGAAAGTTAGCGATACGAAGTTAGCAATACGAAGTTAGCAATACAGAGAGGCGATACGCGAGCATTCGAAGACGGTCATCGCGTGGATATCGACAATATCATCGACGTTGGGGGCGTATCCGCCGGCCATAGCAACTGCGACGGGGATGTTACGGTCTTTGAGGGACTCTAAAACGAGGTGGTCTCGCATGCGTAGCCCTTGTTTGGTCAGGGCGAGTTTTCCAAGTCGGTCTCCGACGAAAGGATCTGCGCCGGCGAGATAGATAGCGAGGTCATAGGGTCCAGCATCGAAGACTTGGGAGAGTCCTTGTTCGAGTTCCGAGAGATACTCGATGTCTTGGGTACCATCCTTGAGATTGACATCGAGGTGGCTTGGGAATTTTCGGACGGGGAAGTTTTTTGCGCAGTGGATTGAGAAGGTAAAGACATCGGGGTCGTTACCGAGTATTTCGGCGGTACCGTTACCTTGGTGTACATCGCAATCGATGACACAAGCGCGTTGAATGGTGCCTTCGTCGAGGAGGGTTCGGATGGTTACAGCAGCGTCGTTGAAGACGCAGTATCCTTCGCCGCAAGCTCGCATTGCGTGGTGAGTGCCACCGGCGAGGTTTACTGCGATGGCTTCGCCGAGCGCGGCTCGCGCTGCGGCGAGTGTAGCGCCGGAGCTACGTCGAGAACGTTCTACCATTTCTTGGGACCATGGGAATCCGATTCGTTTGATTTCATTTTCTGTCAGATGTCCTGCGAAGACGCGGTCGACGTAGTCTGAGTCGTGAGCGAGTTTCAGTTCGCGTTCAGTTGCTGCGGGGGGTTCGAGAAAGATGTCGTGGAAGTGTTGTGGCGAGGCGACGAGTCGATCGCGCAATTTCCTGTATTTGGACATCGGGAAACGATGTCCGGGGGGGAGAGGTAGTTCGAATCGATCGGTAAAGAAGAGCTTCACTGGGGGAGTGGATGATCTTTGAGATGCTGTTGAACGGAAGCCAAGAGTGGGTCAATCGTTTTCTTTTGAATATGGTGAGGAGGGTCCCAGTTCCACCAATGGTAGTCGGGGTGTTCGGAGCATTGTAGGGAGATAGGCCGGAGAAGAAAACCTAGGAAGATGGTGAGTTCTTTGGTGATTTTTTTCTCGTTGCTCAGGCCGATGTAGCGTTTGCGATTATCGACTTTGTACCGATGGATGAAAGCGAAGTCGGGATCGGTCCAGATGGCATCCGGGGGGATGCCGGTTTCTTCGTAGAGTTCTCGAAGGGCGGCTTGGGGGATCGTTTCATTTGGATCGACGTGTCCTTTGGGAAGGTCCCATCGGTCGGTATGTTTCATCAGGAGGAATTGCAAATTTCCTGCTTCGCGCCGGAAGATCAGGTAGCCGCTCGCAAATACGCTTGGTTTCTCGTCGTTCATTCGTTTCAGTATACGGACGCTGCAGTATTCGTTTTTGTTGAGAGCAGATGAGACAATTTTGATTGGCGGGAGAGACAGCCCTTACGCAGGCTTGCCTGGCCATTATGATACAGGGCGAGTGTCCTTGGGGATAGTTAAACGGTGGGTTGTGTGTGAGGAAGGGTAACGGGGGGGCAGGATGAAGATCTACACGAAGACGGGAGATGCAGGAACAACGGGGTTGTTTGGTGGTCCTCGGGTATCGAAGGATGACGCGCGGATTTGTGCGTATGGTTCGGTTGACGAGCTCAATGCAGTGATTGGGACTGCAAGAAGTACTGGGCTCTCTTCCCGACTTGATGGGATGTTGGCGACGATTCAGCATCAGTTATTTTCCATTGGTGCCGAGTTGGCCACTCCGGAGCCGGAAGAGCATCAGCTCAAATGGAACAACGAACCGCACGTCACAGCGTTGGAAGGTTGGATCGATGGGATGGAGAAGGACTTGCCACCATTGAGGAATTTTATTTTGCCTGGAGGGAGTCCACAGGCGGCACAATTGCATTTAGCGCGAACTATTTGTCGTCGGGTAGAGCGAGAGATTGTGCGGTTAGGGCATGATCGTCGGGTGAGCGATGTGTCGCATATCGTGATTTTTTTGAATCGTCTTAGTGATTTGTTGTTTGTGATGGCGCGATTTGCGAATCATGAGCTTGGGGTCGCTGATGTGACATGGGAGAGTCCGAGAGGGGCATCCAAGTCAGAGTCCTAGGCGGGTCGGGCAAGCCGTTGGGTTTGGTGGGTCGGATGGGGGTTGTTATTTCGTTTCGCTGGAGGTTGGTTTTTTGAGGAAGGGGTTTGGTCGAAGTTCCGTTGGTTTTACGGACTGGAGATAATCGAGTGTGGATTGTGATTTTTCACCGCCGACTTGAGCGTGGAAATGGAGATTAAATCCGTGTGGGCCTTTTGCATCGATCAGGTTTGGCTGGAGGGTCAAGAAAGCGCGTACTGTTTCGGTGAGGCCTTGCATTGCAGCGCAGAAGATATCGATTCGAGCGGATCGGCTCAGTAGGAATTCCACGATATCGTGGCGTCCCATGTGGGAAGCACCACCTAAGGCGGATTCCCAGTCTCCTGCGCCCCAATCGATTGAGGCGTTGATTAGGCCGGGTTCTTTGTCGAGGAGTTTGCGGGTCATCTCCAGGTCGGAGTGGGCGAAGATGATGAAGTCTTGCGCCATTTGTCGATTGATTTGTTGTTTTTTCCAAGCTGGCTTGAAGTTGGGTGGATCGTAGTCCCGTTCGAAGGGGCTTTCTTGGGGGCCTGCTGGCGGTGTTGCAGGATCTTGGGCTAGTACGAGGTGATGATTTGCGGCGGCAGCGGCGAGTGAGAGGGAGGCGGCGTAGGTTGCGGAATGGGTGAAGAACGCGCGACGGTTGGAGGAGATGTTCGGTTGTTGCATGGTAACTAGTCGTTGGAAAGGCTGGTAAAAGATGGAAGGGGAGGGAGAAGCAGCGGCGGTCGAGTTGATCGCGGAATTTATCGTACTGTCAAATGGGGCTTTTGCATAACTTCTTTTTGTGGTTCTGGGTTGGTGGCCGATTGATATTGCGGGTCTTGGGGGGCTTTCGAAGAACTGAGTTCTTCAGGTATTCTCGAGTTAAGCTATCTCGTGTTAAGCTATCCCGGGGTTGGATTGAAGGTTTGGATGGTGAGCCACACAATTTCTGAGCAACACAATTTCATCGAGAGTTGAGAGATTAAAAGACACATGAACGCGCAATTTCTTGAGCATGTCACCAAGGCGAATGAGTCGATGCGAGCGGCGGGTACATTTAAGCGGGAGCGGGTGATTGATTCGGCGCAAGGGACGATGGTGCGATTAGCGGATGGGCGGGAGTATTTGAATCTGTGCGCGAACAATTACTTGGGGCTGGCGCAGCATCCGCAGGTGCGTCAAGCGGCGGATGAGGCTTTAGCGCGATGGGGATATGGGATGGCATCGGTGCGTTTTATCTGTGGGACGCAGACGATCCATAAGGAGCTTGAGAATCAGCTCAGTGGATTTTTGGGATTTGAAGACACGATTTTGTACAACTCTTGTTGGGACGCCAATGGTGGGTTGTTCGAAACGATCTTAGGGGCAGAAGACGCGATTATTTCGGATGAGCTCAATCATGCGAGCATCATCGATGGGATACGGTTGTGCAAGGCGCAGCGTTTTCGGTACAAGAACAACTCGATGGAGGATTTGCGGGCCAAGTTACAGGAGGCAAAGTCAGCGCGGTTTCGATTGATAGCGACTGATGGGGTGTTTTCGATGGATGGCACGATTGCGGATTTAGCGAGTATCTGCGAGTTGGCAGACGAGTACGATGCGTTAGTGATGGTGGATGATTCGCATGCGGTGGGGTTTATCGGTGAGCGAGGGCGTGGGACGCATGAGCATTGTGGGGTGATGGATCGTATTGACATCATGACCGGAACATTAGGTAAAGCGTTAGGGGGTGCGAGTGGCGGGTATACTTCTGGTAACGCGCAAATGGTTGAGTTATTGCGTCAACGGTCGAGAACATATTTATTTTCGAACACGATCGCACCGCCAGTAGTTGCTGGAGCGATTCGGGCTTTAGAGTTACTGCAAGCGACGACGGAGTTGCGGGATCGATTGGAGCAGAACACCGAGTATTTCCGAGAGGAGATGCAGAGGTTAGGGATTCCGATTCTTGCGGGTGAGCATCCGATCATTCCGGTGATGTTGGGGGATGCTGCGTTGGCTGGTCGGGTGGCACAGCGGATGTTGCAGGAAGGAATTTATGTGATTGGTTTTTCGTATCCGGTGGTGCCGCAGGGCAAGGCGCGGATACGCACACAGGTTTCGGCGGCGCATACGCGAGAGCAGTTAACGCATGCGGCGGAGAGTTTCCGCAAGTCGATCGATCAAGGGGCGGAGTAGTACTTGTTGGTCTAGCCGGGTAGAGAGGGAGGATCGCATGGAAGAAGCAACGCAAATGCAGTGGCAGTTGGCGAGTATGCAGATGCTTGAACATCTCCAGCGGCTGGGGTTGGACTTTTTGCCAACACCTTCGGGAGATCCGAAGGAGTTGTTTCCCGATTGGCAGCACATTGAGCGCATTGGTCAGCAAGGCAGTGCGGGTAGAGTTTCGGTTGCTACGGCTCCAGCGGGTTCATCTGTTGCAGCGTCCCTTGGTGTAAAGGATCACAATATTCAGCAAGCACCCTCTACTGCGAATAAACTTCCGCAGGGGCCAGTTGCACCGCAGGGACCGAGTGTTCCTGTGCCGCCGAGTGTTGCCGTGTCGCCGAGTGTTCCTGTTGTGTCGGGAGGGGTTTCTGGACGACAGGTATCGCCCTTATTTACAAGAACGGCGAGGACATTGGATCAAGTGCAGACGGAACCGACGGCGTGGGAGGGTCCGAAGTTGTCGGTCATTGATCGGGAGCGAGCGTTTGTGGAGTTGTCGCAGCGCGTTGAGTCTTGTCGATTGTGCAGCAGCATTGTGTGTCAGCGTCAGAAGACCGTGTTTGGGACGGGACCGTTGAATACGCGGTTTGTGATGGTTGGGGAGGCTCCTGGAAGTGACGAGGACCGGCAGGGGTTGCCTTTTGTGGGAGAGGCGGGCAAGTTGTTAGATAAGATATTGTTAGCGACACAGATACCTCGAGAGCAGGTGTACATATTGAATACGTTGAAGTGTCGGCCGCCGAACAATCGCACGCCGACGGAGTTGGAGATGGAGAATTGTCGTCCGTTTCTCGAAGCGCAGTTAGAGGTATTGCAGCCCGACTATATCGTTTGTTGGGGGGTGAGTGCGCAGCGAGCGATTCTTGGGACCAACGAGTCCTTGGGGCGGATGCGAGGGAAGTGGTATCGATATAAGCAAGCGAAGGTGATGGTGACGTTTCATCCGGCTTATTTGTTGCGGGTTCCGGATGCGAAGCGGGAGGCTTGGGTTGACATGCAGATGTTGATGCGAGATGTGGGGATTCCAATTCCTGGTGGTGGATCGCGGAAGCCTTAGGTTGCCTTGGACTAGCGTTGCCACGGGGCACGTGCTAAGTAAAAATATCGGCACGGTGTTTTTGTTTGATTTTTCTTTTCAACGGAGTGATATGGGAATGGCCAATTACAAGATCGATGATATCGAGGGCATTGGACCTGTACGGCGAGCGAAGTTTACCGCGTTGGGGATCAAGGATAGCGATCGGTTGCTCAAGGCAACGCGAACACCCAAGCAACGGAAGGATTTAGCGGAGAAGACGGGGATCAGTCCGAAGTGGATATTGCGGTTTGCGAATATGGCGGACTTGTATCGAGTTCCGGGAGTTGGTTCTGAGTACGCGCAGTTACTTGAG
This sequence comes from Pirellula sp., assembly GCA_044344575.1. Taxonomy (GTDB): domain Bacteria; phylum Planctomycetota; class Planctomycetia; order Pirellulales; family Pirellulaceae; genus JBKCUI01. The sequence continues at coordinate 6,252 of JBIJCS010000169.1, forward strand.
GACGCCGGGGTGGATACGGTGGTGGAGTTGGCAGCGAGGGTTCCAGGAAACTTGCACGGCAAGCTCAAGCAAGTGAACGCGACGAGTAAGCAAAACACTCGACAGCCACCGAGTTTGGCGGAAGTGACGGGTTGGATAGCAGCGGCGAAGTCGCTGCCGAGGGTTTTAGAATACTGACGGGTGTTTCCCTTAAATTCGTCAAAAACCCCTCTTGAGGGGAAACCTTGTGTTTCCTTTGGGGGTGGTGGTCGATTATCTTAGGAGGGTGGTTTTCCCGGCTTGAGCGATTTTGGGGTGGCCGATCCAACCTTATGACCTCCCTTTGAGTCCTTTGCGCAAGCTCCCACCGTAGATTCCCACCGTAGATTCCTGCCGTAGATTCCTGCCGTAGATTCCTGCCCTAAGTTCATTTGTCCAGTGCGAGGCGCCCCCTGATGTCGATGCAAGCGATACGAGACGCGATTGGATCGAGCCGAGTGTGGTCAGTATGTTTGTGGTTATTTGGTTTTGTCGTTTGGTTGGGTGGTGCCGGAGTGATGGGTGGTGCCGGAGTGATGGGGGCCGAGCCGAGTGCGATCAAGTTCGAGTTGGATGTTCAGCCGATACTTACGGCGCGTGGGTGCAATTCGGGTCCATGTCATGGCAAGTCGCGTGGTCAGAACGGGTTTGCGTTATCGTTGTTAGGGTTTGATGCGGACATGGATTATCGGTCGATAGTGACGGATGGTCGTGGTCGTCGCGTTTCACCTTCATCGCCGGCTGAGAGTTTATTATTGCAGAAGGGTGCGGGTTTGGTGCCGCATGGTGGTGGTCGGAAGATTGAGCCTGGCTCGCCGGACTATCAGGTCATGGCCGCATGGATTGCTGGTGGATTTCCGAGGGTGGGTAGTAGCGACCCGGTTTTGCAGCGGGTGGTGATCAGTCCGGAGCCGCGCTCGTTGGCACCTGGAGAGGAGTTAGGGTTGCGTGTAGAGGCAGTGTACAGTGATGGGTCGACGCGCGATGTGACATTGACGAGTGCTTATCAATCGAATGAGCCTGCGGTGATACGAGTTGGGGCAGATGGGGTAGTGCGAGCGGGGGAGTTGCCCGGTGAGGCGACGATCATGGCGCGGTATATGGGTAACATAGCGACATGGAGTTCAGCGATACCGCGACCGGATCCGGTACCGGCGGAGCGGTATGCTTCGTTGCCTCGCAGTAACTTCATCGATGACTTGGTCTATGAGCGGTTATCGCAGTTGAACATCTTGCCGAGTGGTCCGGCGAGTGATTCGCAGTTTTTGCGGCGGGCTTATATTGACGTGATTGGTCGGATGCCGACGGCGCAGGAGACGCGTGATTTTTTGGTGGATACGAATCCGGATAAGCGATTGGTGTTAGTGGATCAATTGTTATCGAGGCCGGAGTATGCGGACAATTGGGCGAACAAGTGGGCGGACTTATTGCGGCCGAATCCGTATCGGGTGGGGATCAAAGCGGTATTGAGTTTGGATACATGGTTGCGAGATGCGTTTCGGGCCAATGTTCCTTACGATCAGTTTGTACGGGGGTTATTAACTGCGAGGGGTAGCAATTGGCGTAATGGAGCGGTGACGGTGTTCCGTGATCGACGCGAGCCGGACGAGATTGTCACGATGGCGAGTCAATTGTTTTTGGGGGTGCGGTTGGATTGTGCGAAGTGTCACCAGCATCCGTTTGAGGTATATGGGCAGAGTGATTTCTATTCGTTAGCGGCTTTTTTCTCGCGTGTTGGGTATAAGGGAACGGGTTTATCTCCGCCGATTTCTGGGGGAGAGGAGTCCGTATTGGTCAAGAGCAGTGGAGAGGTGCGACATCCATTGACGGGGAAGGTGTTGACGCCCAAGACGTTGCTGGGGGGTGAGGTACAGGTTGCGGAGGGTGAGGATCCGCGTGAGAAGTTGGTGGATTGGATGGTTAGCGAGGAGAATCCGACGTTTGCCAAAGTTGCGGTTAATCGGGTGTGGGCGGAGTTGTTTGGGGTGGGTATTGTCGACCCGGTGGATGATTTACGGGCGACGAATCCGCCGAGTAATCCGAAGTTATTAGACGCGTTAGCGGCGCATTTTCGGGGGACGAAATTCAATCAGAAAGAGTTATTGCGCACGATACTTCAGTCGAACGTTTATGCATTATCGTCGGAGCCGAATGGGACGAATGGTGGGGATCATCGGAATTATTCTCGTCATTATCGGCAGCGGTTGCGAGCGGAAGTGTTAGCGGATGCGATTTGCGACATTACGCGGGTACCGAGTCAGTATTCGGGTGCGGCGGCGGGAACGCGTTCGATGCAGTTATGGACGGTGCGTACGGAATCGGAGATTCTCGATGCGTTTGGTCGTCCTGATCCGAATCAGGATCCGCCATGTGAGCGGATCCCTGAGTCGACGGTGGTTCAGGCGTTGCATTTGATGAATGCGCCGAACATTGCATCGAAGCTAACGAGCGACGCGGGGCTGTGTAAGGCTTTAGCGGATTCGGACCGCAGTCCGGAGCAGTTGGTTGAAGAGTTGTATTTAGCGACGTATTCGCGATTCCCCAGTCCGCAGGAGCAAGCGGGATTGGTGGCGGAGTTTACCAAGGAGAAGCAGGATCGGCGTAAGTTGATCGAAGACATTCTTTGGTCGATGCTCAATTCACCGGAATTCACACACAAGGATTGAATCATGCTGCGACGTCATTGGCTTCAATTGGGAGTAGC
>JBIJCS010000170.1:0-8969 GCA_044344575.1 Pirellula sp.
ACTCGCTAACCAACGCATATAGATGCTAAAGAGCGCAAACACCTCAGGCGACTGCCGATACCAACCAAGTCGTCCAAAAGCCTCACCCCTGGGAACCTCCTCAATCCATTTCTCCCATAAGCTCACGATTTGCCCAAGCTCACTATACATACCCTTCTTAGCAAATGCTGAACCCACTTGGATGAGATGCGAGAAAACGCAATCCTGAGTTGTCCAATCAGCCACGAGCAAATCCCGATACCCATCAATCAATTCCTCAAATCGCTGCTGCAATTGCTTACCCCTCTCGAGCCTGCCATCCAGCAAACTCCATTTCGTCTCCTCTCTGAGTGAATGCAACGCATACACAAAACACCCAGGCAACTTGGTGCGATTGTAAGCCTCAACCGATTCGCTCGAATTGACACTCAAAAGCGATAACGCTTCGTCTAAGGACCTCTCCTTGATCAAAGATGCGATCTGGAGTCGAATTCCTAAACGCGTCTCCAATGCATTAGGGTAATTGGGATGCGTAGCAGGCATATCCTCAATAAAATGGATAGCCCTTCGGTACCACTCCACACTCTCATCGCTTCGCCTCGATGCATGCAAACAAACCCCCATCCAGTAAGCTCCATTAATCCTCGCCATCACCAACGAGTCCGTAGGAGAAGTCTGTAACAAACCTTCTATCAGACTCAAAGATCGACCCCTAGCTTCCACCGCCAAGGCAAAGTCCTTCTCCGATAAATAGCAAATCGAAGCATAATGCAACATGATCTGCAAATGATTCTGCAAAGATGCGTCATTGGGGGCCAGCTTGTGCGAACGCTCAAGCAAAGGAATTTGCTTTTTCAAACTCTCCAATAACTCCGATGGCAAGACTCGCAGACCCGAAAGAATCTGATCATTCATGCCACTGTTCGTCACCCGCATCGATTCCAAAAACAACTGAATGATCTCTGCTCGATCATCCGCCAATAGTTGATTCGATTTCGCTAATCCTCGCTGCACACTCCACTCCCGACTGAGCAAGCCAATCATCAGCGTCATCGATATCAACAACGTTCCCAAAAAAGTAGATGCTACCCGATGCACACCGACAAACTGCGAGAAGGATTGCCATGCCGTCGGACGAGTAACGGACACCGCCTCCCCACGCAAAAAACAATTCAAATCCTTCGACACCTCGCTCGCGTGCTGATAACGCTTGGAAATCTCCTTCTGCAAACATTTCGATAGAATAGCCGCCAAAGCCGGTGAAATCCTCTGATGCGTCTTCGCCGGCCGTAACGGATCCCTCTGCACAATATTCGTTCGCGTCTGATAATCGCTCGCACTAAGAAAGGGATGCACCCCATATACCAACTCGTAAAGGATCACACCCAGCGAAAACAAATCAGATTGCGTTTTTAACGACTCCCCTCGTATCTGCTCAGGAGACATGTAAGCCAATGTCCCCAATACCTCACCATGGAGAGTTAACCCACTCGCTGGTTCCAACTGCAATGTCTTCGATAACCCAAAATCAGACAATAAAGGCCTATACTCGACTCCCGATCCATCATCCCGTGACTCCTTCCGCAACAAGATATTGCTCGGTTTGACATCCCGATGCACGATCGCATTCGAATGCAACTCCTGCAACGCATCCGCCAACCGACTGACCAATACCACACTCTCACGCACACTCAACCACTCCCCTTTCTCCCGCATCCTAGCCGCCAAACTTTGACCATCCGCTAACTCTAATACTAAATAGGGCAATCCTGCCGTATATCCATGCGAATGCAACTTCAAGATGTGCGGATGATCCAACCGACACAAGATACGTGACTCCTCCTCAAACCGCTCCATCGAGACGCGATCCATCCGCTTGCTCGGACGTAGTATCTTGACCGCCACCGACTGACCAGCACGCTCGCGATCCACCGCCGAAAACACCATTCCATAAGCCCCCGTGCCAACACAACGAAGGTTCTTAAACCGCCGCTGCCCGCCCCCTGATCGCTGCTCTCCTCGCTCCAGCACAATCTCCAAAATATGCTGCAAACACGCCTCTTCATCCGAACGATCGATCGAAGCAGTGCGACTGATCGCTCGCGCATGATCACACCATTGCTGCAACTGCGCAACCTCATACGCCGTCGGCTCTGAAGATCCAGGAAGCACCCTACCCATCTCCACCCCTCCAACTCCTCCCACCAAAAACAAATCTCTCCTAACGCGGCTTACGCGGCACCCAAGCACCCGCAGGCACCTTGCGACTGATCCCCCTGACACACTGATCCACTAAATAACGCACCTCGTCCTCCTTACGCCCAAGCTTCTGAGCTATCTCCCTGTATGTCATCCCCTTGCGAAACCTCCAACGCAATAAACGCTGCAACTCACGCGGCAACTTCAAGATCGCACATAACACTTCTTCGATCATCTCCTCGCGTATCATCCGATCAAGTATCTCATCCCCCAAAACACCATCCGATAACTCCCCGTCGTCAACAGGATCGCCATCCGATTGCTCCATAAGCACCGACCGCTTCTTCGCAAACACACAACGTCGCAAACTCTCTAACTGATTACACAAGATGCGTGTCAGAAAACCAACAAACTGACTCCTGTCCTCAAATCGACGCCCACCAACCCCCTGCACTACAGAAATCCAAGTCGTTTGCAACGCATCCGATGGATCGATCCTTCGCTGCATCCGACGATCCCAACGACGACGAATAATCTCCTTGAGCAACGGGCGATAATATTGCATCAATTCACGTACTTCCTCCTCGCCAAATACACGCACGTGATCCGTGACCGGTATCTGCATCCCTCTCACATCGTCCCCCTCCACAAGGGGCACATATATCCCAGACATAGGAAGCCTCTGGAAGATCACTTAACCCATATGACAAACTACGCTTTGCCATTCATACTTGAACCAATAATGTAACGTACTTTCAATACCAAAACACCAAATTCCCCAACCTGATGTAACGAAACACGCAAACAAATGACACCGTCAAACATTTAAGGTAAAACCGACTGAATATCGACATCCGTCTCCTTCAAATAAGCCCAGATGCCGTGTAACTCCTCTTCCCGCCCCTGAAACTTCATCAACTGACTCGATAACCTCTGAACCGACTCAACCGCCTGCAACTCCATCCCTAATCTTCGGTATGCATACCACCGATAAGACTCGATCACCACCCTCACCCCATCCTGCGAACGCGTATAGGGTGCCGAATCCGTTGATAAATAAACCCCATTCCGCTCATACCACCCCTCCCAATCCTGCAACACCCGCAGCGCGTTCTCGTATCTCCCCGCACATACCTCAAAATGGGCCCATGCTCCAAACATTCGCGCAGTCTCTCGGACCGTCCAACCTAAATCCCAATCCACCTCAAACGAATCCATCGCCAATTGAAGTCCCCGCCGATAATACTCCTCACCCCGATCAAACTCCCCTAACTTGGCCTCAACCTCCGCTACACCCACATACCCAGCAAGCGCATGAACCAATAACATCTTCCGATCCGGTTCCAATCCATACAACTCCTCAGACAATTCCACCGCTCGAAGATACTCCCGCTTCGACTCCTCAAATCGACCCAAAGAAAAGTAACTCGCCCCAATCCTCGTCACAATCGCGTTCCTTAAATCCGCAACGTCGATGTCCTCGGGCTCCAATCGAAGTATCTCTTCAAGTATTTCCAACCCAAATTGATAAGACTCCACCCCCTTCTCATGCTCCCCAAGCGGACTGTCATAAAACATCCCCAACCAATAGTAAGAATTGGCTAATTGAAATTTGAGATTCGAATCCTTCGGACGACTCGTTGACAACTCCAGTTGCAATGCTAACACGCGCTCACGCTCCGCAATCGCTAAATGATCCTGACCAGAAAAAGCATGACTCATCGAAGCATAATGCCTCAGTACCGATAAAGTCCCTAACAAATTCTCGCTGCGATCTCCACCCTGCACCCGCTCATCCAACGCCTGTATCTCAGGCCCCAAAACACTCAATAACTGAACGGGTGTGATGCGACTACCCTCCAAAATGCGGTCTCCAAAAGCACTCCCTACCCGCGCGGTACTACGCAACGCCCAGTCCGTCAACTTCTTTTGCTCGCGATGCGCACGCACCATGCCCCAAGCAGCAAATACCGACAATAAACATACCAAGACCACCAATCCAGATACCGCCGGCGAACGCCGCACCATTCGCAAAAACGTCCTTCCAAAAGTCGGCTTACGTGCTACTACCGACTCCCCATTCAAAAACCGCTTCAAATCAGCCACTAACTCCTGCGCTGTACCATACCGATCCTCCGGTTCCTTCAATAAACACTTCATCACAATCGCATCAAGATCCTTGTCAATTCCCACAACATGCACCGATGGCGCCAAAGGTACCTCTTCGATCACTCGATGTCGAATACTGCGATCGTCCGGCCCATCAAACGGTACTACCTTTGTTAATAACTCATACAAAACCACCCCCAAAGAATACAAATCCGATGCAGTCTGAATCTCTTCAACGGCTCCTCGCGCTTGCTCCGGTGACATGTAACGGGTTGTCCCCAATACACCACCCTCCAGCGTTAAATTGCAATCCGAACTCCCCTGCAATCGCTTGAATAATCCAAAGTCCGTTATCACCGGACGAAAAGCCAACCCCTCACTCTCCTCACTAGAACAATCTAACAACAATACATTCCCCGGCTTCAAATCACGATGCAACGTCAGGCGTGAATGCGCATACTGAACCGCTTGCGCAAGCCGCATACATAACCATACCGCTTGACGCGGTGTCATCGCCTCCCCACGCCTCGAATACCACCTTGATAACGATCCAATCCGAGATAACTCCGAGGTGATGTAAGGAAGCCGTCCCAAACGCCCCGTGTCGTACACTCTGACAATCCCAGGATGACTGAACTGCGCCGTTGTACGCCCCTCCCCAAGAAAACGCGCTCGAACGTCCGGTGAATGAATCTTCGATGGACGCAGTATCTTGATCGCTACCTCCATCCCCAACTGCTTGTCAAACACCCTGAATACAACCCCAAACGAACCCGTTCCAATCCACTTCGGATCCCGAAACCGTATCCCCATCTCTTCAACTGGACTAACAAAATCCGAGAAACCCCGATGCTTGCCACCCAGTGCTCCCGCATCACCCTCCACCGCATCACCCTCCACCGCGTCGCTATCCACCGCGTCGCTATCCACCGCGTCGCTATCGTGCGAAAAATCTCGATCCCACTCCCCTGCCCCACTACCCGAAATCTCTCGCGTCACCCCCCCATCTACCCCGTAACTCCTTAACCCCACCTCCTCCGCATGCTGTAACAACTTCAAACAAATCTCCACGTCCTTCTGATCCAAAGCTGTTCCCGATACCAGCGACCAATCCCCCTCGTCAATCATCGCCTGCAACTGACGCAACTCCTCCGACGATGTTGAATAACTCTCGATAGACTCTTGAGAAGGATCCTCGGACATGATGCTCTCAACTGGATAACATTTTTCGAAATAAATTCGGGCCCTCAAGGCTCTGAATCACTACAGATTACTAGCACTCGACTAAGCAATCCAATCCTGGATTACACGACCATGAATGTCTGTTAATCGATAATCACGCCCCGCGTAATGATACGTCAACTTCGTGTGATCAAACCCCATCAACTTCATCATCGTGGCATGCAAATCATGCACATGCACACGATTCTCTACCGCCTTAAATCCAAACTCATCCGTCGCACCATACGCCTGACCACCCTTGACCCCACCCCCAGCCAACCAAACGGTAAACCCATAATGATTGTGGTCTCGACCACTTACCGTCCCCTCATTCGCACCCTTCTGCGGTAACTCCACCGTCGGCGTGCGACCAAACTCGCCTCCCCACAATACTAACGTCTCATCCAATAACCCATGCTGCTGTAAATCGGTAAGCAAAGCCGAAATCGCCTGATCACTCTCACCAGCTAATTTTTTGTGCCCCTCAAAGATCTTGTCGTGATTGTCCCACGGCTGACCCGCCCCATGCCACAATTGAATCACCCGAACTCCGCGCTGAATCAATCGCCTCGCAATCAACATCTGCCTAGCCTGCACTCCAGGACCATACATATCCAACACATGCTTCGGCTCCTTCGATACGTCAAAGACATCCATCGCCTCCTCCTGCATGCGATAAGCCAACTCCATCGACTGTATCCTCGCTTCAATCATCGGATCCTGCACCCGACTCTTCGCATGCTCCGCATTGAGCTTCTGTACCAAATCCAACGCTCGCCGCTGCGCACTGCGACCCAACTTGCGATTCACAACATACTCCACCAACTTCTCAACACTCTCATGCTTCGTGTCGATATAAGTCCCCTGATAAATCCCTGGCAAAAATCCAGATTGCCAGTTCTGCGACTCCTGAATCGGATAACCCCCAGGACACATCGACAAAAAGGCCGGCAAATTCTGGTTATCCGTCCCCAATCCATACGTTAACCATGAACCCATACTAGGTCGCACCTGCCTCGGCTCACCACAATTCATCAATAACAACGAAGGCTCATGGTTCGGCACATCCGCATGCATCGAACGCACGACACATAACTTGTCCGCATGCGCACTGGCCGTCTTCTCAAACAACTCACTAGCCCACATCCCCGATTCACCATACTGCTTGAATTTGAACGTCGAAGGATATAAATGCCCCGTCTTCCGCTCCGTCCTCGGTGTCTCACCAGGAATCTCCTTCCCCTCATACTCCGCAATCTTGGGCTTCGGATCCCATGTATCAATGTGCGACGGACCTCCATTGGCAAAGATGTGAATCAAATGCTTCGCCTTCACCGGAAAATGAGGCTCCTTCGGCAACAACGGATTCGGCGAATCCCCCCCACGCACTAACTCCGGTAACATCCCCCCAAGCGCTAACGCACCAATACCCATCCCACTGCGATGCAACAACTCACGACGCGACCAACGCATGCTCGCCCCAAACCCTGAATTCATTTCCATACTGCATCCAATCAATCAATAAAACAAAACTCGTTGGTTAATAACAACGCTTGCACCGCCTGCTCCCAAGCCGTCAGCGGTACCGGTTGCTCCCCACTAAACCCACGCTCGCTCGAACTGCGCACCTGCTGCTCGTCCGACGAAACGATCCGCACCTTCCACTCAAAACTGTCACTGTTCGTGTCCCCCAAACAGTCCACCACAAAGTCAATCGTGTCCCCCGCCTGTACCTGCAACCCATCGATGCTCGTCACGCTCTCCCCATGGTGAACCTCCCACTGTCCAACCTTCTGCTCACCACGAACCACCACCGTCCCTCGCACTCCATTCCCCTGCTCCGCCGCATGCTTGAGCATCCCGCGCACTCGCAACTCCCCACTCCCTAACGACGTCCAACGACGCACTACCGCTAAATCATCCCCGCGACCAGGATGCCCCCCTAAGTTGCTCACAAAAGCCCAATCCAACTGATCATCCGGTAACGTATCCTTCATCCCCTGCCATCGATTCTGATGAAACCTCGGTAACCTGCGAAAACCCTCCACTCGCCCCGTCTGAGGATCCAACTTCACTACCCCATAAGACCACTGATTCTCCGGCAACTCCGGCAGCCGCGTGTCATTCGCCTCTACCAACTCACGCAACAAAACCAACTCCGATGACGTCGCGTCCCTCCCCAAAATCCTTCGAAACAAAAACTCTACACCACCCTCTAACCCCAACTCCGATGCCTCCTTCGCTAACGATGGTAACATCGCTTGCACAAAATCACTGTTCATCAATACCAATCCCTGCTGCGGGACCGTCGTCTGCGATCGTAATGGCGCATGCGCGTCAGGACTCGCAAAATCAAACGAACGAAACAACTGCGGCAAATTCTGTCGATCAATATACGCATACACCGTCCGACGCTTTGGAAACGGCACTGCATGAATCACCACACTCTCTCCACCAATCGCCCGATCCAATTGTCCCGTCGCTAATAACAACCCATCCCGCAATGACTCAAAATCCATTCGCTTACGCTGCGCTCGCCACCACAGCCGATTCTCCGGATCAATCGCAAAAGCCCCCTCGCGATGTAAACTCTCCTGACGATACGCTCTGGTCATCACCATCCGACGTACCAACCCCTTGATCGACCAACCGCCATCCACCAAATCCTTCGCCAACGCATCCAAAACAACTTGCTGCTCCGGTGCTTTACACCTCAACCCAAAATCACTCGGCGTATCCACCAACGGAACCCCAAATATCCAACCCCACATCCGATTGACTATCACACGCGATGTCAACGGATTACGACCGTCCGTGATCGCTTCGGCCATCTCCAACCGTCCACTCCCCGTCTTCATCTCTACCGGTGACTGCGGATTCAAAAATCCAAAAAATCGCCTCGGTACCTCCGGTCCTGGATTCCCAGGATTCCCCCGCAACAATATCCGCGTCCCCCCCTGCGATCCCTTGTCCACCATTCGCATCGGCGACGGATCCCCTCCCGGCTCCTCACTCCCCAAAAATGCCCCATGCAATGAATAGTAGTCCGCCATACTCACCGGATCAAACTTGTGATCATGACATCGCGCACACGCCGCTGTCACTCCCATCAACCCCCGCGTTACCACGTCGATCCGGTCATCCGCCACGTCATGCGGATTGTTCAAAAACCGACGACCTAACGTCAACATCCCCATCGCATCCAAATGCCCTCCCTCGTTCTGCGGATCCAGCCGATCCGCTATCAACTGATAACGAACGAATTGATCGTAAGGCATGTCATCATTGAAAGATCGTATCAACCAATCGCGATACCGATAAGCATGCTTGTACTCCCGATCCTCCTGAAATACATACCCCTTGTTGTCCGCATACCGAACCACATCCATCCAACGTCGCGCCATCCGCTCCCCATAATGCGGAGACTCCAATAAACGATCTACCAAACGCTCATACCAATC
>JBIJCS010000285.1:0-6459 GCA_044344575.1 Pirellula sp.
GAAAAAAGGTCGGATTGGGGACAGACCCTGAACCTGGGCGGAATTTTTGGGGAATGCTAGCGAAGTGGCTGGTCGAACTTTGGCTGGATAAATTCCCGGGGGTGTTAGGTCGTAAGTGTTGGAACGCGAGTGGTTTGCGCGGGGTCGTGTCGCAAGATCGTGGTTTGCCGCAGGGCGACAGCAAAGAGATCAGCAGCAGAATTGGGGACAGTCAATGCACAGAATGCGGACTCAAAAGCGACCACTAAATAAAGCTAGCAAATGGCGCCGAAAGTAGGCCGAAGAGGGGACAGACCCCGAACCGCCGGGGCTGGGAATGCTAGCAAATAGGGCGAAAAAAGGTCGGATTGGGGACAGACCCTGAACCTGGGCGGAATTTTTGGGGAATGCTAGCGAAGTGGCTGGTCGACGAGGGCGGGTTAAGACGCCCGCATTTCAATGCAATAAGGCCGTTCGATCTCTCCAACGGCCTCAGTCAACTTCCTACCCATAACCCGACCTCTATCGCCGACTTCTCGCTGCCTCGCGGTCCGCTTTCTGTGCCGCCATTTCATTTGCTAGCTTGTTTTCAGATCCCGCAGGGAAGTACTGAATGTCATCCATTAAGTAGTACGGACTTGGAAGCGTTTGACCCGCTACGTGGACTTGGCAACCCGCATTTGCAAGCATGCTTAGACCGATCAGTGCGAGCGATCCGAAACGAGCGCGATCCAGGTTCGAGGAGAATGCGTTTTTCATTGTCATGTTTCCATCGTTGGACTAGAGCTGAGCTCCGAAGCGATCGATTCGGAGGAATCTTTCTGGCTTATCGGATTTTCTCGTTGTGCCCTTGAGTGAAACTTTACGGATCCTATCAACCACAACACTTACAGCCACCTGCTCCTTTCCCAGTTCCATCAAATCCCCTATGGCTCCACCCGCAACAGAAGGGCTCACGCAAAGACGCTAAAACTCTCCGAGAATTCCGAAAGCAAGCATTCCTTTCCATTGCAGGAAAAGTGTTTCAAAAGTCTGCGGACCGGCAGGGCAACGAATCACGGATTGACCATCTGTGAGAACTCCCCAACCGGTAGACTCATCGCTCATTGCTCGGCACAACACCGATTCATGCCCCAAGCATTGTAGCTTGGCAATCGGTTCTATCTGATGAAACCCTTTGTCCTCCAGCTCATCGATCCAAGATCGCAATACCTGCTTGGCTGGCTCGCTCAAGGATTCCCATGCAATTCGGGTTTCCGTCGGATCATCTACGTCGTTACCTAAAAAGATTGCGAACAATGAATCAGTGTTCAACGATTTCAAATCGAGTGACAACGCACAAGCAAACGGGCCGGAGAAGCCAACGTTGGAATAGCTGTTTTCTCCTATACCATATTCAAATTGCAGCAGAAAACATTCTTGGGGGCCTTCGAAACCTGGCCAGTGGATGGTGCGTTGCTCGATTAGCTCAATCCGTGTGGGAGGGATGGCGAATTGCTCCGGTTGGCTTAACCACAACGCCAAATCCGACTTGGCTTTTGCCAACGAAGTGGTCCATTCTGGACCGATCCGATCCTCTGCCGAAAGCTCTTGAAGATAAGCTACTGCTCGGCCTCGCGAAGAATCATCTTGAAGTAACTCAACCAATAAATCTATTGCACGGGTTTCTCCCAATTTTGCCAGCGCGTACGCTGCCTCCAGCTTGATCCGCCGATGCTTCAGTTCGATGGCTTGGTTCAATTTTCCAATCGCTTTCGCATCTCCGATGAACGCAAACGCATCGCACATCGAAACCAGCAAGGAGACGCTATCGAACAAGATTCTTTGCACAGCGGCAACGCTGTCGGAGAATTTGCGGGGGTTTTCTTCAAGCGAAAGCAACTGTTGCGTCACTGCACCGAAGAGGTTCAAAAATGTATCTAGTTTTTCTTTCGCTGGATGAGGTGCGAGACCTTTTTTCCGAACGAGCATGTTCGCAAGATCGAAAGCTGGTGCTAGTACGCTTGGCTCTGTCGTTTCAAAGATTCTGGGAAAGACGTCTTCGGTTTTCCATTGGCTTGATTGCATCAGTACCGCGAGGGCTTGGGCGACATCGGTCCATTCTTCGGGTGGTTGCTCGACGAGCAGGTCGACGGCAAGCTTGACCGTCACCGAATGGCCTGAGAGGAGCATGGACTGCAGGAAGAGCCCAAGGCATTTTTGTGTTTTGTATTTGCGAAAGACAACGTAGCATTCCGATGCCTTTTGTGCTGCGAGAAGTTGAACAAACCGTGCTGCTTCGTCTTCAAAGGTAGCGGGGCTGGATCGCACTAATTGATACAGCCAATTTCCCAATGTACTGAGCGATTCTTGCAATAAGGCTCTTCCGGAGGCTTGTAAAGCCAACCATTCTTGTTGGTGTTCTCGTTCAAAGTCCAAGAGACGTTCTGCAAGAAGCAATGTCGGGAGCCACTCATCGGGTTCTTGCCATCGCAAGTGGACAGAGTTCAGGCCAGCGTCTTGGGGGGCTGGCTGGTTGTATTCGGCTGATCGTAGTGATTGTTCGAATGCAACTTCCAAGCGAGCGAGGCAGTGGTCGACCCAGAGTTGGTGCTCTGGTGAGAAGTCAATAGGTGGGAATTCCATCACAAATACGATTCTTTGGTTTGTCAAAAGGGGGATTTCAAGGTATGGTAGACGTAGAGAATTTGTTAGGAAAGTACAGTTTATGACGCCAGCTATGCCGGAGAGTTTCTCCGAAATGCCTCTCTCGCCGATTATGCAGAGAGCACTTGGAAGGCTTGGATGGAACCAACCGAGCCCAATTCAAGCCCGAGTGATCCCGTACGCACTTGAGGGATATGACGTATTGGGTCAAGCTCGAACGGGGACGGGAAAAACCGGTTCCTTTGCGATTCCGATCTTAGAGCAGCTTGATCCTCTCCGCGAGTCTCCATTGCCTCAGGCGTTGGTTTTAGTTCCGACACGAGAGCTTGCGGCCCAGGTTCATGGTGAATTTGAGCGACTGGCGGAGGGTTGTCCGACGGAGGTTTTGGAAATTTCGGGTGGCAAGCACATGCGGCGGCAGTTGAATGCTTTGGCCAAGGGAGTGCAAGTGGTGGTAGGAACGCCTGGGCGTGTGATTGACCACATTGAGCGTGGTTCGTTGCGGTTGCATGGGTTGTGGTGTGTGGTGCTTGATGAAGCGGATCGGATGTTGGACATTGGATTTCGACCGAGTATCGAAAAGATTTTGCGGCGTTGTCCGGAAAACCGCCAGACATTGTTGCTCAGTGCCACGTTAGACGAGCGCATTCGTGAGCTTGCGAATCGCTACCTTTACGAACCGGTCGTTATCGATTGTTCGGAGAAAGACGTTGCGGTCGAGACGATTGAGCAGCGATTCATCAGTGTTGGTCCTGAAAAGAAGATGGAAACGCTTATTGAGTTGCTTGAGCGTGAGAAGCCGCCACAGACCATTATTTTTTGCCGTACGAAAATTGGGACAGCGAAGTTACATCGGCGGCTGGAGAGTTACTTTGCGGGGAAACCGGATGCCAACATTCGTTTGGGGACGATTCACGGCGACATGAGTCAACCGCAACGGGACATTGTGTTCCGTGCGTTGCGAGAGCAGAAGCTGGATATTTTAGTGGCGACGGATGTTGTGGGTCGTGGGATCGATGTATCGACGATATCGCACATCATCAACTTTGATTTGCCGGATGAAGTAGACGATTATGTTCACCGTGTGGGGCGTACTGGTCGGATGGGGCGTTCTGGGATTGCTTTTTCATTTGTCACAAAAGATCAGGGGGATCGGTTGACCGACATTGAGCAGCGGATCAATCGATTGTTGATTAAGGATCCTTTGTCTGAGGCGCCTGGAAAGAAGGTGGTTCGCGTGGCGAAAGAGGTGCCGACGAAACGTGTTTCGAATGCGAGAGAGCGAGCCAAGGAGTCCTTTGGGAATTTGTCCGAGTTAGGGATTGAGGCGGACCGAACGGAATCATCAGACCGAACGGATTCATCAGACCGAACGGGGGCATTGGATCGAAACGACCATTTGGAGGAATTGATTGAAGGGGAGTTGGACGTAGAGTCGGATGAGGTTGGAGAGTCGGCTGAGGACGCAGAGTCTGCTGAGGTTTTAGAGTCTGCTGAGGTTATAGAGTCGGAGATTGATCTTGGAGACTTTGGTGGTGCGTTAGGGAGACGGACGCCGGGAAAGCGTCCGAATTGGAATCGTTCGCGCAAGAGTGGTCGTTAGTACGTAGATTTTCGCTGAGCTTTTGTTCTTTTGTTTTTAGTATTTCAGCAGTGCTTCGACACGATGTGGAGCGAGGCGGCTGCGGCCGTCGAGGAATTCGAGTTCGATGCAGAACAGAGCCCCGACGACTTCTGCTTGGAAGTTTTCAAGGAGTTTGATACAGGCTTCTACGGTTCCGCCTGTGGCGAGCAGATCATCGACGATCCAGACTTTGGAGCCTGGTTTTAGGGCATCGGTGTGCATTTGAAGGGTATCGCTACCGTATTCGAGGTCATAGGAGTAGGAGTGGGTTTCGTAGGGTAGTTTCCCTGGTTTTCGCACGGGGATGAACGCGGCACCGAGGGCGAGTGCAAGAGGAGCAGCGAAGATAAATCCGCGTGCTTCTGCGGCGACTAGAGCATCGATTTTTTCGCCACGGATCAAGTCAGCCATGCGTTTGATGGTTTCAGCGAATGCGGATGGATTTCCGAGAAGGGGGGTGATATCGCGGAATAGGATTCCTGGTTTTGGGAAATCGGGTATGGCGCGGACGTAGTCTTCGAGTTTGAGGTTAGGGAGATTCGACATACTTAGTGTTCCTGTGTTAAGCGACCAATGGCGAAGTGATGGATTATCGGTGGGATAGATTATCGGTGTGATAGATTATCGGTGGGGTAGATCTATAGGAGGAAAATACCGAGAGGAGTTCGAGGGATATCTTAGCAAACGCGGGTAGGATATGGGGAGGGTTATGCGCGGTCGGCGGGGAAGGGGATAACGTCACTGAGATTGGTCGCATTGCAAGCGAGCATCACAAGGCGATCGAAACCCAGTGCGCACCCGCAGCAAGATGGAAAGCCGATGCGCATGGCGTCTAGGAGTGGGTTTTTTTCGGGGAGGGGAAATTTCCCATCTTCGATTCGCTGTTGATTTGCGATTTTGGAGCGGAATTCCAGATCGTCGGCGTTGAGTAATTCGTGGTATCCATTTGCCAGTTCGACGCCTTGGTAAAAGGCCTCGTAGCGTTCCGCAGTTCTGGGGTCTGTGGAATCGAGTTTTGCGAGGGCTGCTTGGGAAGCGGGAAAATGGGTGATGAGGGTGGGGCGATGGAAGCCTAGGGTTGGCTGAACGACGAAGGAGAAGATGAGATTGACCCAGTCGTCCCAGTCGTTGGACCAGTGGATGGAGTCAACGAGTTTGCGGTTGGTGGCCCAGTTCGCAAGATCGGCAGTCGAAGCGTCGAATAGTGTGATACCGGTGGTTTGTTCGAAGGCAGAGGCGAAACGGATTTGCAGAGCGGGTTGCGTGTGGAGTAAGTTTTGAAGTAGTTCGTCGAGGAGTTGGAGACCTTGGTCGAGACTTGCGTGGAGGTCGTACCATTCAGCCATGGTGAATTCGGGGTTATGGACAGGTCCGAATTCTGCGGAGCGGAAGACAGGACCTAGTTGGTAGCAGCTTCCTAGACCGGAGGCGAGCAGTCGTTTCATCGCTTGTTCGGGGGAGGTTTGCAGGTACCAGTACTGGTCGGTAGACGGATCGCTGGACGGCTCGTTGTTTGGTGTGTAGTGGGAATCTGTTTGGGATGGGATAGCGACGTTAGGGGCTGGTATTCGGATGGGATCGAGATGGCGATCGATGACGCAATAGCGGGAGAGAACTGGTGTTTGGACTTCGGTGAAGCCACGTGAGTCGAAGAATGCGCGCAGTTGTTTAGCGAGAGATGCGCGGCGTTGGAGATTGACGATTGGCGCGGTGGACAGGCAGGGGTTGTTCATCCAAGGAAGGCTTTCGAAGAGAGTCTTTGGATGACATTTTAATAGCGTCCGAGTGGATAGGGAGATGGGTTTGTAGGATAGTTTTGGTTTAGGTTGTATCCTGAGCCGACGGGGGAGTAGGTATTTTGTTGGTTGGGAATTGGGGTGTAGAGGGGATTAAGCGTGGAGGGCGCGTAGCCTTCTGGCCAGACGACGGGTGGTGTGTTGGGGGGCGTTGAGCGGTAGTTTGGATTCGTCAAGTTGGAAGAGGTTGGAGCAACAGTGGAGTTATTGTTCGGAGTTGGGTAGGTGGTAGGAAGGTTAGCGATACGCGATTGGGGTTGTTGGTAGGTGTTTGCGGCGTAGTAGGTTGGGTTTGTCGTTGGATACGGGGAGTTCGCGTAGTTGATGGATTGAGGGTTGTGTACCGGTTGTTGGTAGGCTAGTTGTGGCTGGTAGGCTACTGGTTGCTGGTAGGCTACTGGTTGTTGGTAGGCT
>JBIJCS010000171.1:0-8964 GCA_044344575.1 Pirellula sp.
CTTCGGTCTGGGGTTTCGTTGGACGACCAAGAGAAGTCGTTGCAGATTGCCAACGACTGTCATATTGAACTCAACGGCGAGAGGGTATTGCTCAATGGCGAGGATGTCTCTGCGGTGATTCGTCAACCGGAGGTGTCACAGGCGATCAAGCCGATTGCGTCACATCCGGGGATTCGGGCATTGATGGTCGAACAGCAGCGACGGATCTGCGAGCGTGGAGACTACGTCACGGAAGGGCGCGATCAAGGTACGGTGGCTTTTCCGCAAGCGGAGTGCAAGATTTTCTTGACAGCGAGTCCGCAGGAGCGAGCAAAGCGTCGAGTCGAACAATTGCATCGTTCCGGGGTTGCAGCGGATTACGAATCGATTCTCTCGCAACAAAACGAGCGCGACGCCAACGACGCGAACCGCGCGACTGGGCCACTGCGCGCAGCGTCCGATGCAATCTTCGTTCACACGGATGGAATGACCGAGGATCAAGTCCTTGCGCAGTTGCTGGAGATTGTCCGAAGTAAACGTAGGCCACCCCCGTAGTTTTCGGATGGAGTTCAGGTAGCGACACACGAAGACTATTTCCAACCTGCGAATCTCTAACCCAATTGCAATCATCAACTGCGATTCTCAACAAAGATGACAAATTCGGATACGAACGTCAAACCGACGAAAACTGGGAACGCAGATACCAGAAAAACAAATGCCAGGAAAACGGACGCCAAGAAGACAGAGAGCGCGTTGAGCTTTCACACGCGTCGATTCTTTTACCGAGCGCTAAGAGTTTTGGCCCGCATCTTAACCGTTTTGTGGTTTCGTATGCGAGTTGACGGCAGGCATCATTTACCGGTCGAGGGAGGTGCGATGTTGTTATCAACGCATCAATCGGTGATGGATCCTGTGCTCGTGGGGCTTGCCTGCAACCGCAACTTGAATTTTCTCGCGCGTCATACGCTGTTTCGCAATCGCGCGTTTGCTTTTCTGTTAACTGTGCTCGATTCGATAGAAATCGATCGCGAACGCGGTGGATTGAGTGGCTTAAAAGAAATGTTATCGCGACTTAAGCGAGGGGAATTGGTCTTGCTCTTCCCTGAGGGTACGCGGACGCTTGATGGAAGCATTTTGCCGATCAAGCCAGGGTTTATACCGGTAGCGAAGCGATCGGAAGTTCCGCTAGTTCCCGTAGCGGTTGTTGGAGCATTTGAGTGCATGCCCAAAGGATCCAAATGGATTTTTCCAAAGCCGATTGCGGTTGTATTTGGCAAGCCGATTTCAGCGCAGGAGTATTTGCAACTGACCGATGAAGAGTTGCTTAGGAGAGTTGAGAAGACACTAAGCGATTTGAATCAGCAGGGAAGAAATTTGATTGATCCGACGGTGCGATCGCAGGGAGATGACTCCCGCGTAAAGCAACTTCAAACGGTCTAAAAGTGCCCTGAAGGGGAACAAAAGTCTCACTCTGTGCACCTGGGATTGTCCAAGGACAGCACCAAGTATGTTACATTGCGTCTTCTCACATTAACCGCACCAGACAGATTGTGACTTGATGCACCATGACACGGTATAGAACGCAACGAGGCAGTACCCGGATCTCTGTACGACTAAGATCGTTTGATGTTGGTATCTTTCCATCGAGGTTCTTCTCACACCAAGCCTCTAAGCAGAGCAGTGCCTCTCAGCAGAGCAGTCCCTTTCAGCGGAGCTGTGCCTTTCAGTGGAGCTGTCTCTTTGGTTTGATTTGTATCTTTGGTTGGATCAGTTCAGCGAACGGCAATGTTCAAGAACCACCGGCCGATGAAAACTTGCGTTTTGAAGCTTCCGTGGGTGGGGGTGGATTGTCGCTTGAGTCCGCCGGTGTTGCAGCGCAGAGTACACTTGTGTCGGATGCTCTGATCGTCATTCGATGCAACGTTCGCAATGGGGGGGACGAGCCGGCGGTTGGATATCTGTCGGGACGAACTGTTGGAAATTTGGGAGAAGACGACCGACGCAGGATTGAGATTCCAGCGAAGCAAATCCGAACTTACGAGTTGCAAGTACGTCCTCCGGTGCCTTTGCCTGATACGAAGGTGGACATTGAAGTCTCGTTGTATCGAGTGGTGGATGGAAAGGAGTCGTTGGTGGTTCAGGGTGAGGAACCAGCGACACGCATAGTGACACTTTGGCGTCCTAGCAAGAATCCTCTTTTAGCTGCGGTGTCCTTGGGGCGTGAAGCACCCGAGCCTTTGGAATGGCGTTGGAGCAAAACCAAGCCGTTTGGTCCTTATGAGTTTGCGATGGCCAGTCGTGTGGATGCGGAGCTTACCAAGGACTGCATCGCACTCGATGCGGTTCCATTTCCACTGAACCCGATCGATTGGAAGAACATCGATTTGCTGATGCTTGCTGAGCCCAATGCATTACGCAATTCCGCTACGGTCAGTGTGTTGAAGAATTTTCTTCATTCGGGTGGGCGGATCTGGATTATGCTCGATTCGATTGACACAACGGATGTTGAACCGCTTCTGGCTCCTCATCAGCAAGTCCAGACGATCGACTCGGTATACTTAACGAGTTTCGTTGTACAACCAAAGCTTGATACCGTTGCCCAGAAGGATCGAGTCGTGGATCTCGATGATCCGGTGGTGTTTAAGCGTCTGATGCAGGAGGGGGGCAGTGTTGGGCACACGATCGACGGCTGGCCGGCTTCGATCGTGTTGCCCATTGGGCGAGGGGAGTTGATTCTCACTTCGCTCGAAAGCTCAGCTTGGATTTTTCCTCGCAAGTCGCAATGGAGCGAGGATCCTTTTTTTCAGACTGCATATGAGTTACGTCCGTGGGCCAAACCGTTGATCGATATGGTTCATTTGAAGCGAGCGTCTCCACTGATTTCATTAAAGGACTCCAATTATCCCTTGGCTCGTATTGGTAATCCGGTCGTACCTAGGGGAATAGTCGCCGGTATTCTCGGAGCGTTTTGTACTGCTTTGGTCGGCGCGAGTCTCTGGCGGCTATGGTCAGGGGATTCGAAGTGGATGGGTTGGATTGCGCCTTTATTGGCAGCGATGGCTTCGATTCCTCTCGTCGGTCTGGCGTGGTCGCAAAAGCGTGACATTCCTGCGATGGTATCGCTGCTGCAGTTAGCGCAGTTTGAATCACCCAGTGGAGGGTCGCTCAAGGAATCGGCAGCGGTGTATCTGCCTGAATCGCGAGAAATGACGTTGCAGGGGCGCGTCAGTGGTCATGCATCTCCTGATCCTTTGATCCAAAGTGGGATCAAGACGGTGAGCACGCAAGACTTTCAAGACTGGCAGATGACCAATGTGGCTTGGCCAACCGGGACTTGGAGGTATCAATCCGAGGTCTCTTTACCGGGATCGCAAGTCACTGCGAGGGGAGTGTTTACAGACAAGGGGGTGGTGGTATCGCTACCGACGAATCTTCCATCACCATTATCTGCACCGATTGTCAATTACGTTCCTGGCTCTCCTGTTTTAGGAGTCTCAGTTGATAAAGCGACCGAAGAGTCTTCTGCGTTATTCATCGATGGATCGTATCCCGCGGAGGGCGAGCGTTGGACGCTTGATACGATCGTGGGCGAGGAACAGGTGCGTCGCGCTCAGATCATGCAAAGGATTCTAGAGTCGACCGATCGATTACAGGCTGTCTCTAGAACCGTCTTGGGTTGGTCGGACTTGATGGATCAAGCACCGCAGTGGAAAGAGCCATTGGATCGCCGAGGAGTCGCTTTAGTAACGATTCCGATGACATTGGAAACACCGGAGGTGCAATCGGAGATATTCATTCCGTACCCGTTCATCGAGTTGCGGATCTCTTCGTTTGGAACATCATCACCAGTCTTTCTTGATGCGATTGGTCGCTGGATTACGCAATCATCGAATCGTGCCGAAGCCCATTTAGAATTTCGTCTTCCTGCGGAGGTATTACCAATCCAATTAAGCGAGATCGAATTGGATTGGGACTTGGCTATTCCTCGGCGGGACGTCAAGCTTTCCTGGATCGGCAAAAAGGACTCTTCGGTGCATGAATTGGTAATGCTCAAAGAACCTTCGCTACCTTGGACAGCAAAGCTCAACGACCCAGAGTTACTCCAAGAGCTCGAAGACGGAGTCTTGATATTGCGACTGGAGATTTCCGACGACCGCGAAGTCGGCAGCAGCATTCCGTGGCGCATTCAACATCTTCGAATGAATGTACGTGGCAAGACATTGCCACGCCATGACTTGGTGCGCCCCTAGGCGACGGGTGCGTTCTTTCTGTCAATTCCCTAATCCAAAACACCCTTTTCCTACCTCTGAGCGATCGAGACTCCCATGAGCGAACGCGTCCTTGAAACGAAGAACCTTACCAAGCGGTACGGTGATTTTACGGCCCTAGATGACTTATCGATTCACGTCGATCGGGGACAGATCCTTGGGTTCATCGGCCCGAACGGAGCGGGTAAAACAACAACGATCAAAATTCTCGTTGGGCTATCGAAACCTACTTCGGGATCGGCATCGATCGCTGGTGTGAACTGCAGTGAGAACGCTTCGCGTATCAAGCGGTTAGTGGGATACATGCCCGACCGTTTCGGTGCTTACGACAATATGCGTGTGCACGAATATCTCGATTTCTTTGGCGCGATTTTTGGAATACCGTTGGGAAAACGCAAGAAACGCATTGAGGAGGTGATGGAGATTACCAACACCAAGTACATGCAGGACAAGTATGTAGAAAGTTTATCGCACGGGATGCAGCAACGGGTTGGGATCGCTCGAACGCTATTGCATGACCCGGAAGTCTTGATTCTCGATGAACCTGCCAACGGATTGGATCCCAAAGCGAGAATTGAGATGCGTCAATTGCTATTGCAACTCGCAGCGCAGGGCAAGACGTTGATCGTGACGAGCCATATTCTTCCGGAGTTAGCGCGTATTTGTAACGTTGTTGCGATTGTCACCCATGGGAAACTGCGAGCCTTTGGATCGGTCGACGATGTGATGAGCAAGTTATGCCCGCAGCGCAACTATGAAGTCCAATTAACAAACAGCGACGCGATGAAGCAAGGCGAACAGGTCTTGCAAGGTTTGTTGCATGAGACGGAACCTATTTCGGTTAGTGCTGCAGAGTTGACATTACGATTTCCCACCGTGCGATCCGAAGCGGAATTATCGGAGGTTTTGCAACGGCTGGTGGCGGCAAAAGTACCTGTCGCGCAGTTCCGTGAAGTGACAAGTGATTTGGAAGATGCGTTCTTGTCCGTTGCAGGGAAGGACTAATTCCAATGGGAGCCATCTTTACAAACCCGATTTTGCGACGTGAATTGTCGACACGCTTGCGCAGTTCAAAAGCCTTATTCGCGATCGCTCTGGTCGCTGTCATCTCGTGCGGCTTGGTGCTGATGCGTTGGCCAAGTGAAGCGACGATCGATTTAGTGAGTCAGGGAGCTGTGCAAGTCTTCCAGCCGGTATCGTATGCGATAGCAGTTGCGATCATGATGCTGATCCCAGCGTTTCCGGCGACGGCGATCGTCTCGGAGCGCAAGCGAGGGACGTTGACGCTGTTGCTGAATTCGCCGACGAAGCCTTGGCAAATTTACATCGGAAAGCTGCTCGCGAATGTACTTTTGGGTGTTTTGATCTTCTCGGTCAGTTTACCTGCCATCTTTGCTTGTTATGCGATGGGTGGAATTTCAATTTCGAGCCATGTGATTCCGTTGCTGTGCGTCTTGCTTGGAATGGCGTTTCAATATTCCGCGTTGGGATTGTGGGTTTCTAGTCGATCTCAATCGACGGATGCGGCATTGCGATGGACATATGGCATCTTGCTATTTTTGGTGGTACTTTCGATTGGCCCGAGTGTCTTGGTTGGAAAACTATCTGGATTCAAGGCGGCGGGAGCACAGTTGCTAACCACCCTCTCCCCGATTCCAGCGCTGCAACAGATCACCGGAGCCCAAGGGCAATCGCAAGCGATTGGGATTAGTACGGGCTGGCTAGAGTACTTGGCAATGAGCTTGGTAACAACCGTTGGTTTTGCCATCGCCACGTTGATCAAGCTCGATCCGTTGCTTTTGGATCGGGCACGTCCGGCAGGGAAAGTGATAGAGACTCACAAATCGAGTTGGTTACGCAGGCTATCTTACTTGGTGGACCCGCAACGACGCAAAGCGGGGATTCCTTTTTGGCTCAATCCGGTGATGGTCAAAGAGTTCCGGACCCGCAAGTTTGGCCGTTTGCACTGGCTCTTGCGTTTGATCGCCTTAGGAGCGGTCGTCTCTTTGTTACTGACCGTCGTAGCAGCGACCGGAACGGTCAATTGGGGCGTCGAACGCATTGCAGCTTCCATGGTGTTAATGCAGGTTGGATTCCTGCTGTTGCTCGGCCCAAGTCTCGGTGCGAACTTGATCGCTTCGGAAGTCGAGAGCGGTGGTTGGCAATTGTTGCGAGCTTCTCCAATCTCACCTTGGAGAATTTTGTTTGGCAAGTTGTTCAGCACCTTTTTAACACTATTGCTTTTGTTGTTCGCAACACTTCCTGGTTACATCATGATGAGCTACATCCAACCGGCAGTTGGAGGCCAAGTGGGGAACGTTATTATTTCGTTGCTCATTGCAACAGGAATGGTGACGATTCTCAGCGCTTGTGTCAGTGCATATTCAAAAACATCAGCGGTGGCGACGGCTACGAGTTATGCGATTTTGCTAACGTTGTTTGCCGGTACCCTGCTTGTATGGCTTGGTCGTGGAAATCCTTTTGGTCCGTTGGTTGTCGAGCGGACATTATTGCTCAATCCGGCAGCGACAGCTCTAGCAGAGATGAAAGCACCTGGTTTTGAAACATTTCAGTTGACCCCTGGTGGTTGGTATGTTGGGGGCGTCGTCTGTTTGGTAGGTCTCGTTATTTTGATTTTGCGAGTCCATCGACTCACACGCCCCGATGCACCATAAAGTTTAGATTATCGACCATGCGTATTCGATTTACTGTTCCGATGCGAAACCCGATCATGCTGGACAATGTTGTAATGAAGTCGATGAAAACAGGGTTACAGAAGTTCTCGTTGGAGGTGATCCTACGAATACTCGCAGTAGCATTGCTTGCGGCAGTGCCTGCAGTGAGTGGATCAGCACAAGAGCCCGAGAAGAAGACTTGGCCTCTACAACATTATTGGGAAATCGACCCGGATTTTGGGGATATCTGGAAGACGATGTTGCCTGAGCGATCGCAGTTTGTGGACTTGCGATTGCTGGAAAGCAACCAAGCTCAAGAGCGGTTATCTGTATCGCAATTGATCTGCTTGAACCATGATCGGCCTGGTTTTAAAGACCGGGAACGCGCTTTGAAATTGTTGCTCGAGCAGATACCCAAGTCGGATAATCCGTTGTTGGTCAAGCGGTCGATGCTTTCGGCAGCAGCTCTGCTCGATGACGGAAAACATGCGTTGGAGTTATGGGATGCGGCGAAAGACG
Source organism: Pirellula sp. (assembly GCA_044344575.1). Lineage (GTDB taxonomy): Bacteria > Planctomycetota > Planctomycetia > Pirellulales > Pirellulaceae > JBKCUI01. The sequence continues at coordinate 7,442 of JBIJCS010000171.1, forward strand.
ACGTGATTGCACAGTCGGCATTGGAACCGTTTCTTGCGAAATGGAAAGTACCGCAAGCTCGCGAGATATGGCGAAAGCGGTTGACGGATGCTAACACCACCAATTCCGATTTGATCTTGGCGATCGAGGGGCTTGGGCAGACCGGCGAAGCGAGTGATATTACAGCTTTGGAAAATGTCTTGCGGTCCAATCGTTCCACTGCAAGTACCCGAATGTTAGCATGTCGGGCAATGGGGCAATTATCGCTCAGCGGGCTCAATGAACTAGCGAATCAATTGCTCGATTCCGATGTAAGCGATCGTGATTTATTGGCGGCTTCGCTCATCGCGCGACATACCGACGACACATCCTTGCAGTTACTTCAAAAAATATATGAGACTGGGTCTAGCCCAGCACAGCGGATCTCTGTGTCGGCGATTGCTCAGAGTCATCCAGCCACAGCGCTAGATCTAGCACCGAAGTGGTTGACGCATCCCGACGATCAAATTCGAATTGCTGGATTGAGAACGTTGCAACAAAAGCCGACGGAGGAAAGGATTCGACTGCAAAGTTCCTTGTTCGGGGATCCGAGTCCCAATGTTCGGGAACTGGCTCGCGAGCTCTTGCGAGCATCTGCTGAGGGAGATTTTAAGAACGTCGTGAACGCTTGCGTCGATGAGCAATTGCGAGTCGAGTCTTGGAAGGCGTTGGTTCAAGCAACGATATTGAATGTTGAGTTACGAGATCGAAGCCGCAATGCACGATTGATTGAGCTATTGGATCATGAGCAAGCGGAAGTGAACATTCATGCCGGTTGGGCGTTGATGGAACTGGCAAATGATCCAACCACCTTAGCGGCGATGGTACCTCATGCTCAGAAAATCACGGAACAACTGGAGCCTGGCTCTACAGTGTTGCCCAAACAAGATATTATTCGGCTGAGTTACTTGTTCGAAGCGTTTGGTCGCAACCGTTACGAACCGGTTCTTGAAATGCTGTATAAGTACATACCTAAGGACAATTTCAAGATGGGGAATCTCAGTCGTTGTTCGGCGATATGGGCGATTGGAAAGATCAAGAAAGAGGTTGATGATCCTGAGCTTAGGGCGAAGTTTCGGGAACGCATCACCGATTTGCCACCCATGAATCCAGAGCACTATCTCGTGCGGTACGCTTGTATTTTGGCGTTGGGTGAATTTGGATACAAAGACAGCAAGGATATCGCTGGGAGGCATGCGGCCGAGGATCGAAATGCGTTAGGTTTTGCTTCGCGATGGGCGATCAAGCAGATCGATAAAGCGGGTAAGTAGTCGACAATTTCAGGAATAGGAATTCTTTAAGAGCGTCGACTCTTTAGCCATTGCTGTGCCGGTTTATCGATCCATGCGTAGAAGAAATGGGCTACCGCGAGAGCAGCAAGAAATGCGATCGCCATCGCGAGGAGTGCTTGTACGGGGCTTTGAGAAGCCCAGGGGTCAAGCATCGCGAGCACTACAGAGTGCACGAGATAATGAACGAGAAAAAGACTGTATGAGATATTGCTA
>JBIJCS010000010.1:0-28046 GCA_044344575.1 Pirellula sp.
GTGCAGGTAAGGAGGGTGCTGGTAAGGAGGGTGCTGGGGCGAATGAAATTGGGAAGAGTCAGACGGGGAAGCAGGGGGCCAGTGGGCAGAAGGAGAATCAGGTTGGGAATGACAAGGGTGGGAGTCAAAGTGATGGGAAGGACCCGAAGGGTTCGCGGATGAATGGGGAGGAGAAGCGAGGGGCGGATCAAGCGAATGCCGATAATGGCGGAGCAGATCGAACTGGAGGGGACAAATCGAGCGAGCAGCGAGTTGGGAGCGAAAAGTCTGGGGCAGAGGACTCTGGTGACGGGCGGTCTAATGCAGGCAAGGACGGTGCAGGCAAGGAGGGTGCAGGCAAGGAGGGTGCAGGCAAGGAGGGTGCAGGCAAGGAGGGTGCAGGCAAGGAGGGATCGGGCAAGGAGGGATCGGGCAAGGACGGCGCGGGCAAGGAGGGGGGTAGCAAGGGTAGTGGCGAGAAGGGGGATTTGAATGGCAAGACAGGGGAAGCACCGGCGGTGAAGGCAAATCGCAATCCAGGAGAGGAGGGTGAGAAGGCTTCGAGTAAGGAGCAGGGTGGTGGGCAGGGTTCAGGGAGTGAAGAGGGGGGTGAAGATGGTCCTCAGAGTGCAGGGGAACCGAATTCGGCGGGATCGGGGATGAATCAGCAGGGGCGAGCGCCGAAGGGAGGTGGAAGTGGCGAATCGAAAGAGAGTCAGGGTGGCGAGTTTGGCTCGGACCGTGCGAAAGTGGAGTATGCGGATAAGGCAACGGACATGATGCTCGAGTACATTGATCGCCAAAAGGACCAACCGGATCCGGAGTTGCTTAAGCGGCTCAATTGGAGTGCGGACGATTTGAGACAGTTTGCAGATCGTTGGAAGCGGGCTAAGGAGCAGGCAAAGACAGATTCATCGAAGCGAGTGGAGTTGGAGGAGACGTTGCGGAATTTGGGGTTGAGTGGAACGGGTCAGAAAGTCAATCAGTTGAAGGATCGCAATGACGGATTGCGAGGAATGCGAGAGGAGGGTGGTCGACTTCGTCCGCCCGAATCGCTTCGAGAGCAATTTGAGGCTTTTCGCAAGGCGGCGGGCAAGCTAGGGAAATAGATCTAGCGTCAGCGGTTTTGACTTGCTATCTCTCCCAACAGGATCTCTTCTGGCCAAGCTTTAGGAAGTAAGGCTTGGGGGGGGAGTGCATCCGGGTATTGAGCTCAGGGCTTCAGGAAGGAATCTGATGATGCGTCGTTCGAACCGTTGGAATGGTGTTAGGTTTATCTATTCGATCGTCAGCATTGCTACGCTTTTTGCTGGGTTCAGCGACGAGGTTGCTGCGCAGACGCCGCTAAGCGGGATGTTTCGACGCGGTGTTAAAGAAACCAAAGCTGTGATGGACTTGAAACCTGAAAATGGGCCTTGGTTGATTTTTGCCCATTCCTTTGAGGGTGAAAAGGCAAAGGAATCTGCGCAGGCGTTAGCGCAAGAAATCCAGCGTGATTTGGGGCTAGTTGCCTTTCTTTTAGAGAAAAAATTTGACTATTCTGCGCCGGTACCTGGCTCGGGAATACGGGAGGATGGCAGTCAGAAGGTAATGAGGTATCGTGACGCGAAAGTCGTCGATGGGTATGCCGTCTTGGTTGGAGAGTTTGATTCTTTGGAGCATCCGTCGGTATCACCGATGTTAGAGCGCGTGAAGACTTACCAAGCGAAGTCGTTGATGGAGGAAGATGCAGCGACTGCGGGTGGAGCGAAGGAGCAAGGGAACGAAGAGAACATTAAGCGAGCGAAGAAATGGTTGAGTAGTTTGTCGAAGGACAAGAACGCTGGTCCGATGAAGGGGGCGTTTATGACTCGGAATCCGTTGTTGCCGATTGAATTTTTTCAATCTCCCGAACTTGAGAAATTCGTCTACGACATGAATCGTCAGCCGGGTTACAACGAGCATTCGCTTTTGGATTGCAAGGGGAAGTATACGGTGAGGGTGGTAACATTTCGCGGCGATAGTGAATTGTTATCATGGGGTCAGGGTGGTAAGGAAGGATCTAGTGGAGCCGAAGGTGGAAGCGCCTTGGAGCAAGCGGCTGAACGAGCTTATATCGTAATGAAAGCGTTACGGGCGGCTGGCTATGAAGCTTATCAGTTTCACGATCGGGATCAGAGTATTGTGACGGTCGGAGGGTTTGATTCTTTGGGTGCTGCCGACGCGAACAATCGGTTTATCTATACACAGGGAATTCGGGACGTGATCGATCGTTTTGCTCCGAAGGGGCAGATGGCAGATACGTCGGAATACAATTTGAATTTTGGTCCGGCGGTACAACCGAGATTGCTTTTGGAGTTGGTGGATCAGCGTAAGATACCGGAATTGTACGAGGGGACGCGCAAGGAGCAGTTAGTGTATTTCAGCAAGTTGTCGGTAGGATTTGATTTACGTCCCACGCCGATGGCCGTTCCACGCTACAACGCTTCGCGAATATATGCTGGTGCAAGGTTAGGTGGCAGAGGGGCAGAAGTTCGGGCAGGCGAATGACCGCGATTGTAACGTTACTTGTCATTGCGCTTTTTTCGCTCTTAGCGATCAAAGTTGCGACCACGGCGTTGATGATGACAGGTTTGAGTTTTGATACCGCGAGTTTCCAGAGTTACTCTGCTTTTTTTGGGGTGGGGTTTACGACGCAGGAAGCGGAGTTGGTGGTCAACCATCCGATACGTCGCAGGATCATTCGCGATTTGATCTTGGTTGGAAACATTGGGTTAACATCAGCCTTGGCGACGACGGTCGCGACATTTGTTCAGGGGAACAATGTTTTTTATTCCTTGATGATCATCTTGATAGCGGTTCTCGTTGCGGTTGGGATGAGTGCGTTGGGACGCACACCTTGGGTTCGCAGGAACCTTGATCATTGGATTTCGTTGTCGTTGCAACAAGCTGGATTGGTACGTGCGATGGATTACGAATTGTTATTGCGGGTTGAGCATGGGTATGCCGTCTCGGAATATCTGATTGAAAAAGGGAATCGTTTGATTGGAAAGACGCTGCGGGAGACTAGGCCTTGGGATATTGGAGTGGTTGTTTTAGCGTTGCGAAGAAATAACGAGTTGTTACCTGGGATACCTGGACCGAAGGATGTTGTACAGGAGGGGGATGTCCTGGTGCTCTATGGTCAAGAGTCGGATATGGTTCGATTGATGGGTAACACGATTACTTCATAGGCTCAATTGAGGTAATCGTTGGTGTGGTTCGAAGCATTGGGGCAGGAGGCACAGAGGTGTTGGTTGACTTAGCGTGAGTTGTGGTCGACATGAAGGAATTTGATCGGTATTTCGCTATTGGGATTATCGAGAACGATCGCAAGTTTTCCGGCGAGAAGTTCGTCGAGTTCACGGCCGACGAGATCGGCACGCCAGCCTTGCAGTAGGCTTGGTGGCGACTGAGGAGTGGGTTGGGGATCTAATCGAAACTGAACGAAGTCGCGAAGGTCATCAGCGGTGGCGACGAGCATGGGAGAGATCTGTTTTTGATGGCAGATGAATGCAGTTGCGGCGGAAAGAAATTGGGTGAGCATACCGGGCGGTTGGCCTTTTCCGTATCGTTGTTTCTTTGGCCAGATTGGAGGTGGTTCGAGCAGGGAGGTTTCGATAACGTCAGCGATAGCGGGGATCCAGTTGCGGGTGTTTCGAAACTCCATTCCTCTCAGGGATGCGAGGTGTCGGTGGTCGGTCGATCCGCGTCGTGCAAGTTCAACGAGAAGATCATCGCGTAGAATTCTGCGTGGGGGAACATTCTTTTCTTTGGCTTTTGTGTCCCTCCAGTTCCACAGGCCGCGTGCGACGCTGAGGGATTGTCCGGAGAGCGCGGAGACGCCACTGAGGCGGTGCCAATTCTCACTGGATTCGTAGGCATGCAATTCGTTTTGCCGGATACGAGTCTCTTCGATTAGCCATTCGAGTCGGTTGTGTTTTTTGAGTCGGTCCGAGAATACTTGGTAGATCTTCAGCAGGTCTCGCACATCTTGTGCGGCGTATTCGAGTTGATGGCGGGAGAGTGGTCTGAGGCGCCAGTCGGAGCGAGTTTCTTCTTTATCGAGAGTTTTGCCGACGACACGGTTCACCAGTTTACCGTAGGAGGCGGGGTATTCCATGCCGAGGAATCCAGCGGCGACTTGGATATCGAAGAGGTTAGGAATTTGGCTTTCGGTTGCACGATAGCAGAAGAGGGACTCTTCACGTCCTGCGTGGACAACCACTGTTTTGTTGGGATCGAGGAGGACTTGCCAAAATTCGCTTAGATCCTCGATGGCGAGTGGATCAATTACAGCGATTCCGTCATGCGTTGCGACTTGGATCAAGCAGAGGATTGGGCGGTAAGAGTCCTCTGATACAAATTCGGTATCGAAACCGATCAGGGGGCATCGGGTCGAGGCGCGAACCCATTCGGTTAAATCGGATTGGTTATCGATCCAAGAAAAATCAGTTGCCAAACCTACCTCAATCCCTCAGGGGGTCTTGCGAGCCACCTGATAAAATCCAAGAATCCTGCACGCCCCCTGTTGGTGATCTCAATATGTTTTAATCTCTCAGCATGCTTAATTCAACCATTAGCCGATTACTGATCAGCGTCAACTCAGTCGATGAATTCGAGATTGCGTTCGATTCCAAGGTCCCTTGGATTGACTTCAAGGATCCCAAGGTGGGGGCGTTGGGGCAACCGAGCCTGAGTGTGGTAAGAGATTCGGCGAAGCGTTTCGCTGAGATCATGGGGAGGAATGTTGATGCATTTCGGGGTGGGGAGTTTCAATGGAGCATCGCGGGGGGTGAGTTGTTAGAATGGGCAAAACCAAGGGAATGGAGCTTACCGACAAGGGTGCGAATTGAGGCGCTTGGGGATCGTGGAGCGATCAAATGGGGGTTAACCGGTTGCCAGAGAAGGCCTGATTGGAAGGAGCATTTTGCATCACTCGTGGAGGGATTCCCCAACCGAGAGCAAGTGATTTTAGCGCATTACGCGGACCATCAGCGGGTTGGTGCACCGGATTGGAACGACGTGTTTACGGTAGCGCATGGAATGGGAATGCGTAGAATTTTGATCGATACAGCTGTTAAAGATGGAACGGGGTTACTCGATCACGTTCCGATACAGCGGTTAGTGGAGCAGATCGATCAAGTGCATCGTGTGGGGATGGAGATAGCAATTGCCGGTTCGCTGCGTTTCGAGGGGCTAGAGAAAGTCCGATGTTTGGGGGCCGATTGGATCGGGTTGCGTGGCGGGGTTTGCCGGGATCCGAATGATCGCAATAGTCCGGTTGCAAGGGAGCGTATCGAGTTGGTCATGGGACGCTTGAAGGGGGAGCGGGGGCGTTAAAGTCGCTATATTTTGCGCAGTCCCCTTAATGGTTAGGACGGTTAATCCCGTCAATACAGTATTGTTGTGCAAGGTCGAAAGCCGAGTCGAGGGATATTGCTAGGATCGTCCTCTGCGAATCGGCACAGACCAAAATGAGCTCCACAATCAATACAGACTACGTTTTTGACGCGGAAGATGCGTTTGAGGAGTTAGGTGGATCGTTACGGCTGGATCAGCCGAACCGGATCGATGAGATGGTTTTACGATACGACGAAGTCCTTGAGCAGATCGCTGTATTAGAGAAGAAGATACAGGTTGTGCTCGATGGGATGAGTAAGCCTTGTTGACTGTAAGCCCTGTTGACGTGGGGCTTGCGAGGAACCATAACAGATAGGTTCGCCCTCCTTCCTTCCAAAATCCCGAGCGTCTGCAGAGAACGATTTTTGAATCGCTGCGAGCGTTTTTGGATCCCACCTACCCTTACGATAAGCGAGTCCGATCATGAGCGGAGCGAATCCGTCGTGGCGAGGAGGACTGCTAGCGTCCTTTGTTTTGTTAGTGTTGTTGTTTGGGGGATTTTGTGGATCCCAGTGGGGCTTTGCGCAGGATCGGTCGTTGGCTGATCGTATTGATGCATTGAGTCGCCCGGAGTTTCATTGGACGCAGGCCGAGGGGTTATCGGATGTACAGGCCTTGCGTCGTTTGTCGTTGGATTTGCGGAACACGGTACCGACACCTGAGGAGTATGAAGCGTTTCTTGCGACACCCATTGAGGGGCGTTGGGGCGTTTGGGTTGAGCGTTTTTTTGCGGATCCTTTGCATCAAGAGCGGATGGTGGACTGGTATGACAAGACGTTGATGCAACGGCGTGCGTTTCAGAATGTAGACCGTGTGACTTGGATGGCATATTTGCGACGGATGGTAGATGCGAAGACACCGTTGGATCAAGTACTGCGGGGGTTAGTACGAAGCAGTTGGTGGAATCGAGCGGAGCGTGCAGAGCAGCGATTCTTTTTGGATCGCGGGGGGGATTCGCATGCGATTGCGAGGGATATTGGTCGCGTGTTTTTTGGGCGCGATATGCAGTGTGCGCAGTGTCATGACCACCCTCAGATCGATGACTACCATCAATTGGATTATCACGGGATATTGGCATTTGTCTCTCCGAGTGCTTTGGTGGAGGGGAAGACGACGGATGAAAAGGGTGCAGAGCAGAAGCTACAGATGTATGTTGAAAAGGCGCCGGGTGATGCCCCCTTTGAGTCGGTTTTTAATAAGGGGGTATCGTTTCGATCTGCTTCGAGAGTTCCTGGTAGCGTGGAGAAGGCTGAAGCCTATTTAGCTCCGGATCAGCGAATTGCGCCGACGGCACCGGAGGGAGCCTTTGGCGGTTTACCGAATCCACCTGTTCAGAGTCGCCGAGGATTGTTGGCTGAGCAGTTGCAGGGGAGCAATCGGGCATTTGCGGAGAATTGGGCGAATCGAATTTGGGCCATTGCATTTGGGAGGGGGTTGGTTCATCCCTTGGACATGCATCATTTCGATAATCCTCCGAGCAATCCAGAATTGCTCTCTACGTTGACTGATGCGTTGGTGGTGGCGAATTTTCAGGTCGATGAATTGCTCAAGCAAATATGCATGAGTGAGACTTATCGTCGTGGTCGTCGAATCGCATTTGATGGGCAGGTCGATGAGCGTTCGGTGATACGCATCGGCGCGCCGGAAGCGATTGCATGGAGGGGGGAGATAGTGCAGCGTAAGGGGGCATTGGAAGCGGAATTGTTGGAGTTGAGCAAGCAGCAGGATGCTGCGGAGAAGGCGTATGAGGCCGCAAGGGATGCTTGGAGAGAGGTACAAAAGAGTCGAGTGGTATTGCGGGCAGAGTTAGATGGGGCAGAGGGAACTTTTCAAGAGGCGATGAAGAAGTGGGTGGAAGCGAATGCGGCTTATGACAAAGCTTTGGGAGCTCAGAATGCCTTGAGTCAAAAGATTCAGTTGTTGGGAGAGGCGGCGAACAAGTTAGAGCAGGCCAAGGCGTTGGGAGAGGATCCGGAGTTAGCTGCGAGCATTCAAGCGACACGAGGAAAAGCGGAGGGGTTGAAGCCACAGTTGGCGCCACTTGAACAAGCCACAGCGGCGGCGGCAGCAAATCGCGATTCGATGATGGCGGCGAGGGAAGCGGAGCGGGGGAAGTGGCAAGGGATTGTCGATCGGATCATGCCGGTGGAGCAGCAGTTACAGGGAGCTGATGCTCAGATGCTTGGCGCGAGGGTGGCTTATCAATCGATCCGCAAGAAGACGACGGGAGGGCAGCAATATGTCGCTAGGTTGGAGCGTTGGTTGCAATGGTTTGACCGATCGGCGGAGGTGCATTCCTATGAGATGCAAGGTGCACAGTTAGCCATGCAACGCAGTGCGATGCTCGAGGGAATGACAGCCATGACTGGCGAGAAGACCATGGCAGAACAGGCAGTTGTAGGGATCGAAGCGAGCTTGGCGGAGGCCGTCAAGCAGCTCGGTCAGCTTGACATGGTTGTTCAGGAGGTGCAGGGGCAGGTCAGCAAGTTGGCGGGGACGAAGGCATCGTTGATTGAGTCCAAAGGGTTGCTTGGGGATGCCTCTGCGCTCGATGCGGCTCTGGTGGCAGTAGAAGCAGGGATGGTCGCCAAGCAAGCGACATTATTGGAGAAGCAGACAGAGCAGAAGGCGATGCAGGGGAAGGTCGCTGAGCTGCAGAGCCAGGCGAAAGTCACCAAGGAAGTATTGGATGCGGTTGCGGCGAAGATGAAGGCGCAAAGCGACAGTATTGCAGCTTTGCAGTTGTCGGAGCAAGAATTGGTCACAAAGCAGGCCAAGGGGATCGAAGAGTGCGCGTTGTTGCGTGGGGAGTTCGAAGAAGATTTGCAGGCGTCGTTAGCGATATCACCGGAGCGTGCATTGAGTCCGGAGCAGATGGGGTGGTCTGTATTGACGGCTACGAACGTCTTGCCTTCGTATGTGCAGAACGAGTTGTCAGAAATGCAGAAGGCGCAAGCTTTGGGAGACGAAGCGACTGCGGAGGCTCGGCGTGCCCGGCAGGTTCAGGGTGTGCGAGGTGCGATCGATAAGCTTCAATCGAATGTCGATGTGTTTTCGAATTTATATGCGTCGGGAGTTGGGCAAACGAGCGATGATTTTTTTGCATCTCCGGATCAGGCGTTGTATGTAGCGAATGGTGGATCGGTATTTGGTTGGTCGGCACCGAATGGCAATAATTTGACCAATCGGGTTGTTCAGAGTACGGATCCGTCGCAGGCAGTTCGATTGTTGACACTTGGGTTGCTTGGTCGTTATCCGACGGCGCAAGAGCAGGAATTGTTTACAGAGGTGCTATCGAAGGGTCCGGAGAGCAAGCCGGCGATGGTGCACGAGTTGGTTTGGGCGATTCTCGCGGGGGCGGAGTTTCGACTGTATCCCTAGGGGAACCACGAATTGGTTTGACCGATGAAATGTAAGGAAGAATAAGCGATGAGAAAAGCGCATTATGCATGTGGGTCGATGGAGCACTTGGTCAATCGCCGTCGTTTTTTAGGGGCGGCGACAGGAGCTACCGTAGTCGGAAGTGCGGGGCTAGGGCAGGGGCTAGTCGGGAGTGGGGTGGTCGGTTCGTTGTCGGCTTTAGCGAGCGGAGCGGCGGGGGCAGAAGTCACGAAGAATGACTACCGAGTGGTGGTGTTCAACATGCATGGAGGGTTAAGCCAATTGGAGAGTTGGGATCCCAAGCCGGGTGCGAAAACGGGTGGGCCTTTTAGGGCGATACCGACGAGTGTTCCGGGGATTCACATTTCGGAATTGATGCCGAAGACGGCCAAGCAGATGCATCATTTGTGTTTGTTGCGAGGGGTGAACACTTCCGAGGACGATCACGGCAAGGGGACTTACATGATGCTCACTGGCCGTCGGCAGACACCTTCGGCGGAGTATCCACAGATCGGATCAGTTGCTGCAAAGATGTTGCATGACGAGCAGACGGGGTTGCCGGGTCACATCATTGTCACGCCTGGAGGTGGGGGTGGTCGTGGCAACGAGGCGGCTTATTTGGGGCCGAAGTACTCGAGCATTCACTTGGGAGGAGACAAGCCACCGCAGAATTCGGTCAAACCGGATGCGATCTCTGCGGAGGTTGAGCAGCGACGGCATGAGTTTCGTCGTCGGATCAACGAGCAGTTTTTATCACAGCGACGCTCAGCGGTTACCGATGCGTATACGCATTCGTACGAGCAAGCGTTGCGACTGATGGAGAAGCGTGAAGTATTTGACGTCAGCAAGGAGTCGCAGGCAGCGCAGGATCGCTATGGAGCGTCGGAGTTGGGGCGTCAGTGTTTAGTTGCGAGACGATTGTTAGAGAACGGTGTTTCTTTTGTTCAGGTAACGCACTCGAATTACGACACGCACAACGACAACTTTAACTTTCATATCGAGCAGGTCGGTGAGTTCGATGAGGCGTTTGCGAATTTCATCGACGACCTTGCGCAACGCGGTATGTTAGAAAAGACATTAGTTGTTGTGCTTAGTGAATTCGGTCGAACTCCGAATATTAACTTGTACTATGGTCGAGATCACTGGTCGAAGGCTTGGTCGGTCGTCATGGCGGGAGCGAAGACGATTCGCGGGGCAGCGTTTGGCAAGACGAATGAGGAGGGTACGGAGGTCATTGATGGGCAGGTGGATCATGGGGATATCTTCCACACCATTTTGCGTGCGGTGGGAGTAGATTCCAGCCAATCATTGATTGTTGATGGTCGTGAGTTACCGATTGCGGATCCTGCTGCGGAGCCGATTTGGAAGGTTTTGGTATGATCGACCTCGACATCACGAAGAGTCATGTGATTCATCAATGGAAGACCGAGTCACCTTTGGTGGCTTGTCGTTTATCACCGAACGGGCAGCATTGTGTCAGTACGACGCAGGATTTTCAGTTGCAGCGGTGGACGATTCCTGGTGGTGAGAAGGTGCCGATGGTGGGTCACGAGAGTTGGGTGCATACGCTTGTGTTTAATCCGACTGGAGAGATCTTGGTCTCCGGGGGGTGTGAAGGTCGATTGATTTGGTGGTCGGTGGCGGAATCGGAGCCGAAGATTATTCGGACGGTCGAGGCGCATCAAGGTTGGATACGGGGTGTTGAGCGATCGGTGGATGGCAAGTTTTTGGTTTCGGTGGGGAACGATCGAACCATCAAGCTTTGGGATTTAGTTACTGGAGAGAATCTTGCGAGTTGGCAGGCGCATGAGCGGCATATCTATAGTGCTGCGTTTCATCCTGACGGTCAGCACTTGGCAACTGGGGACTTGATGGGAAAGATTCACATTTGGAAGTTAGAGGATCGTAGTCTGGTTCGTAGCTTGGATGGATCGACGCTTTATTCGCCGAACAAGGGGCAGAACGCAGAGTTTGGCGGGGTGCGATCGATGGCAATTTCCCTCAATGGGCAGGAGTTGTACGCAGCGGGGACGCATAAAGGTAGCAATCCCTTTGGAGCGGTGCATGAGCCGCTTTTGTTGCGGTTTCAGTGGAGTGATGGGGCGTTGACCAAGTCGCATGTTTGCGATGGAATTCCTGGTGGTTTGCTCTATCGCGTTTGCCCGATCAACGACGCGACGGTTGGAGCGGTATCCGGGGGTTCCTCTGGAGGAATCTTGTTGTTTTTCAATGGCACACAGGACAAGGAGATCCACCGCGCGGGGTTGCCGAGTTTGGCTCGGGATATGGATGTGCATGCTGCTAGTGGTTTGGTCGCGACCGCCCATTTTGATCAGCACTTGCGCATCAGCGGGTTGTTTGCTTGAGTTGAAAGTTTGCTACAGCATTACTTGGTTTGAGGCGAGTAATTATTTTGGGCTGTCGGGATGCACGACGATCATTTTAATATCGCGTGCACGGACGATAAATCTTGTCATGTCGGATGCCTCTAAGATAACCATAGCACCGAGTTCCCAGGGGAGATGGGTTTTGGTCGCGGGGCTATTTTGGGTGAAGCCGATGAAGCGAACCGATTCGAAGGGTTTGTGACCTGAGACATGAACTGTGGCGATGGTGTTTTGTTTGAGCACTCCATGAACGGCTATGGTGTTCGGTGTTGCTCCCCGGCTAAGCCATCCGAGGGCGCGATAGAAGAGAGTCAGAACGATGATCGCCAGGACGAGTGGTGCAACGACTCCACCTGCGACGCTGACGGTTTCGATAAAGGGATTCATAGCTAGTACTCGATCATGTTTTCGTTTCAGCCTTCACTGACACGAAGTTTATAGCTTTTCGCGTCTACGCTTGAGAGATTTGCGATGGCATGGTGTGCTTTGGAGGCTTGGATTTCTTCGCATTCGTGGGTCATGATGATCAAAGGGACCTTGCGCGGTTCCTCAACGTCTTTTGGTTCATGCTGAATGATCGAAGAGATGGAGATGCGATGTTTCCCGAGGATGCCAGTGATTTCGGAGAGGACACCAGGTTCATCGGCGACGAGGAACCGCATGTAGTAGCGTCCGCAAGTTCGTGGGTAGGGAATGAGTTCGATTTCGCATTGGCGATCGGACCAGAGTTCGAGTCTTCGGAACGTGATATCGGTGCGTCCGGCGGCAGTATCGATCATGTCGGCGACGACGGCAGAAGCGGTTGGCATTTGCCCTGCACCTTGTCCGTGAAAGAACATATCACCTACAGCGTCACCAAGAACGGAGATGGCATTGTATGCGCCGCGGACTTCTGCCAAGGGTCGACCTTTGCGGATCAAGGTTGGAGAGACGTGGAGTTCAAGGTTATCGTCGATCAGTTGAGCGGTAGCGATCAAGCGGATTCGGTAGCCGAGTTGATCAGCGTATTGGATATCTTCGAGTGTGAAGGCTTCGAGACCGCGGCGGTGGATGTCTTTCCAGTTGACTTGAACGCCGAAAGCGAGGTGGGCTAGGATTGCGAGTTTTTGAGCGGCATCGCTTCCATCGACATCCATGGTAGGATCGGCTTCGGCATAACCGAGTTGCTGTGCGTTCAGGAGTGCTTGTGCATACTCTGCGCCTTTCTCTGACATTTGGGTGAGAATGTAGTTACTTGTACCGTTGAGGATCCCTCGAAGGGAGAGGATTTGGTTTGCGGTGAAGCATTGCGTGATGTTAGCGATGATGGGTATGCCTCCACCGACGCTTGCTTCAAATGCGATGGTCCGGCCGAGATGTCGGGCGCGGTCGAAGAGTTCGGCACCGTGTTGCGCCAGGAGGGCTTTGTTGGCGGTAACGACATCTTTGCCTGCTTCCAGGAGTTGAAGCATGATGGTTCGAGCCGGTTCGATACCACCGATCAGATGCGCGACGACTTGGATATCGGGGTTCTCGAGGATCTCGCCGAGGTCGGTGGTGAGGATTCCTTCGGGTAGGTTCTCGATCCCGCGGGCTTTTTGAGGGTCACGGACAAGAGATTTTTCGAGCCAAAGGACTCGGCCGGCGTGCCGAGCGAGTCGATCACCGTGGTCGAGCAAGAGGCGTGCGACCCCGGTACCGACCGTTCCCATTCCGACGATTGCCACATGCGTTTTCTCCATGCCTCTCCATTTCCTAGACGCCTCTGGATTAGATTTGTTACTCAAGATGGATCCTAGGAGAGTGGGGAATGGGATTGAGGGTTTCGTTTTTGGAGTTTGGGGTTCCGTGTGCCAATGGTAAACCAACAGAAAAAAGTCGCAATTGGTTGTGAGGGGGGGCGGTTTGAAATCCGAAAGAAGAATGGTTGGGGCTTGGGAAAACCCTTGGAACGGCGATCTTTCCAGCACATCGGCGTGGGAGATGTTATCATTTGGAAGATTTTTTTCGCGAGAAAGGCGAAACCCGGGAAGGTTTTGTGTGTTTGCTTACCCCTAGCGGTTTTCGTGTTGATGAGAGCTCTCTGGAGAATGCTGTCGGTCTTGTTTAAGTCATAACCTTAGATGGCGTGACTGGATCGCATGAAAGGAATTCAGATGCCCCTTGGTAATTCCGTCTTATTGGTTAAGTTTCGGGGATTGGAAAAGCCTTGGCTTTCTCTGGTCGCATTGGTTCTTTTAGGATTTTGCGACTTGGTGGTATCTTCGTCGATGCGTTTGGCGAATGCGCAGGAGAAGAGCGACAAGGGTGTTAAGTCGAAACCGTTGACGAATCAGGAGTTAGTTTTCTTCGAGACGAAGATACGTCCGGTGTTGGCAAACAACTGTTACGCTTGTCATTCTGAGGAGGCGGGGAAATCAGAGGGTGGATTGCGATTAGACACGCGGGAAGGAATGTTGCGTGGAGGGGACTCTGGAGTCATTTTGGTCCCTGGCGAGGTGGCGAAGAGTCTGTTGTTGAAACGAATCGGTGCGACGAAGCCAGAGTTGCAGATGCCACCGAAGGATCATGGAAAGAAGATGTCTGCGGCGGTCCTGAAAGACTTTACTGTTTGGGTTCGCTTAGGAGCGCCGGATCCACGTACAAAAGGGAAGGGTGGTAAAGGGGGAGTAGCCAGTGGGGGAAGCGAGCCTAAGCCAAGAAAGCCGTCAGCTGGCGAGGAAGAGTCGGGAAAATTGGGAGTCGGTGTTGGAAAGATTGCTGGGAGGCGTACCAAGGAATCGGAGGAAGCGGAAGCGTATCGAAGCGTGATGGAGTCGGACTGGTGGTCCTACAAGCCGTTGGTGCGAGCAGAAGCCCCGAAAGCTGGAGGTACGGATTTAGAAACTTTGTCGGGGGAATGGGGATGGACAGCGATTGATCGGTACGTGCAAGCGGGTTATCGGGCCAAAGGTATCCACCCGGTATCGGATGCAAGTCCCGGGGTAGTATTGCGCCGATTGCACTACGACTTGACTGGGTTGCCACCGTCGTTGCAGGAACTGGAGGCGTTTTCAGACCGTTGGAAGAGTGGTGAATCGCGACAGGTTTTGATTGAAGAGGTCGTGGATCGATTGATGCAAACAGAGTCGTTTGCGGTTCATTGGGCGAGGCGTTGGTTAGACGTAGCGAGGTATGGGGAGTCTACTGGGCGAGAGGTCAACGTCCCCTACAATCACGCTTGGCGTTATCGTGATTGGGTGATTGATGCTTTCAGAGCAAACAAGCCTTATGATCGTTTTTTGGTCGAGCAAATCGCTGGTGATTTGCTTGCTGAATCGGATGTGAAGCAACGTGCGAAGAACATGGTTGCGACAGGATTTCTGGCGATTGGGTCTCGTAACATCAACGAGAACAATCCCAATCTATTTGCAACAGACCAAGCGGACGAGCAGATTGACGCGGTTTTTCAGGCGACGATGGCGATGACGATGGCTTGTGCACGCTGCCATGATCACAAGTTTGAGCCGATCACACAAAAGCAGTACACGGCAGTGGCAGGCATTTTTTTGTCGACGGAGACATGGTTCGGAGCGGAGGGGGGGAATAACTCCCGAAACGGTGCCGCGCCGTTAGAGCTACCGAACGAATGCGGTTTCGAGACTCTGCCGGTGGCTTGGAGTGACGAAGAGATTAAGAAGAAGCGAGCTGATGCGAAGCAGTTTCGCGCCGAGTACGAAGAATTGCAGAAAGAGATACAAGCAAATCGTAAGGAAGCGAAGGCAGGTGGGGAGTTGGATCGCAGTCGGCAGCAAGAGCTCAATCGATTGAACATCAAGGTCAATGAGTTGGAGTATCAACTGGCGAGTCTTACTGACGACAATCGCGCTAAGATTTTAGCGATGGGGGTAACGGATAAGCCGGTGAAGGTGGCTGAATCCGAGGGGGCCAAGGGTAAGAAGAAGGAACAGCGAGCGACTGCGAACAAGCGTCGACCGGTTTTTACAACGATTGCTGACAGTCCTTTTTTTGCCCGTGGTGATGTTGAGATGGCTATGGATCCTGTTGCGCGAGAGGTACCGAACCTTTTTGGAAACGCTAAGGATTTTCCGGTTCCAAACGATGCAAGTGGCCGGCTTGAGTTGGCATCGTGGATCGTCAGCAAAGAGAATCCGGTAACCAGTCGTGTTGCGGTCAATCGAGTCTGGGCTTGGATGATCGGGCAGGGGATCGTCGACAGTGTTGACAACTTTGGTACGACGGGAAGCAAGCCAACGCATCCGGAGTTGCTGGATCATCTAGCGTTAGAGTTGATCGATAGTGGTTGGGATCTACGAGCGATCATTCGCAAGATAGCCACGAGTCGGGTTTACCAGCTATCGAGTACGGAGCCCAATCCTCAAGCGGTGATACAGGATCCGGAGAACCGATATTGCTGGCGAGCGAAGAGTCGGCGACTGCAAGCCGAAGAGATTCGAGATTCGTTATTAATGATCTCAGATCGCTTGGATGAAACACCGGTGCTTGCGACGACCATGGCTAGAAAAGGGGAACGCAATCGGGTGGATACATCCCCTGGCAAGCGTAAGGGCAAGGGAGAGCCATTGCCCGAGGATCGGTGCAGAAGCATTTATTTGTCACTGCCGCGTGGCGGGGCCCCGGAAGTTCTCGAGCTCTTTGATTTGCCGGATGGTATGATGGTACAAGGAGTGCGTGAATCGACGAACGTGCCTTCCCAGGCTTTGTATTTGTTGAACAACCAAACGGTTGCAGGCATTGCAAACTCGATTGCGCAAAACGCGCTGGAGCAGTTTCCTGGACGCAACGCGGATAACTTCGAGAAGCGAGTGGTATGGATTTACCGGAAGGTCTTGAGTCGCAAGCCGACTGGGGATGAATTGAAAATGGTTGATCAGTTGCTTAAACAGTCCGAGAGTAGCGAGGCTGGTTGGGTAAGTTTGGTTCGTGGTTTGATTGCCACTGCTGAGTTTCGATATTTAGACTAAACCTTGGTTAGAAAATCGTTCGCTAGGAGAACATGTCATGCCGCTATGCAATCACCGTATGAATTTACTTACCCGACGAAGTGTTCTTCAACAGACTGCTTGTGGGTTCGGATGGTTGGCATTTTCAGCCTTATCGGCCTCGAAGGGCCTTGCGAGTCCGATCATTCAGCCGCGTGGGGATGGCGGATCGAGTTCTGGAAGTTTTCCCGCGAAAGCAAAGCGAGTGATCTTTCTGTACATGCGTGGTGGTCCTTCCCATGTCGACACATTTGATTACAAACCCGAGTTAGAAAAGGCGGATGGCCAAAGTGGGCCTCGATCTGGAAGTAAGTGGATGAAGTCTCCGTGGGAGTTTCGTCAGCGAGGGGAGAGTGGGCTTTGGATTTCGGAGTTGTTTCCCGAGCTATCGAAGGTTGCGGATGATTTAGCGATTGTCAATTCGATGCAGACCGATGTTCCTGCGCACGCGCAAGCGACGGTTCGCATGCACACCGGTACTAGCCAGTTCGTGAGACCAAGTGTTGGTTCTTGGGTGCTCTATGGGCTCGGGGCCGAAAGCGAAAGCATTCCGGGATTTATTAGTATTGGTCCAAGTGGTAGTGCACAAAATTACGGGAACGCGTTTCTTCCAGCGAACTATCAAGGAATGCGGTTGGGGAATGGAAATCGCGAAGTGGATGAGACCCAGATTTCCAATCTCGCACCGCTCGTCGGCAGCGAACGGCAGCGGCGTGAACTGGATTTTATTCAGAGTATGAATCAGAAGAAGCTGCAAACGGATCCGGCAGACCAAGAGATCGAGGGTGTGATTCACTCGTACGAGATGGCATTCCGAATGCAATCGGAGTTGCCGAAGGTCATGAACATCAAGTCTGAGACCGACGAGACGCAGTCACTCTATGGTTTGGATCGCAAGGAGACGCGTGCATTCGGGAGCAAATTGCTGCTTGCTCGCCGAATGGCAGAGGCTGGGGTGCGATTTATTGAGATTTCTCAAGGTTCTTGGGATCATCATGGGAACATCCAAACAGCACTTGCTTCGAATTGTGAAGCGATCGATTTGCCACTTCGGGGGTTGATCACGGATCTCAAGCAGCGTGGAATGTTGGATGAGACCTTGATCGTTTGGTCGGGGGAATTCGGTCGAACGCCTTATGCGCAGGGACGAGATGGGCGGGACCACAACCACAAGGCATTCAGTTTGTGGATGGCGGGTGGGGGAGTCAAAGCTGGTCAGCAGTATGGGCGTAGCGGTGATTTTGGCGTCGAGGCAACGGAGAACGCGATTCCGATCGTTGATTTTCACGCTACGCTTTTGGCTCTACTGGGGCTTGATCACGAGCAATTAACCTACCCTTACGCTGGCCGAGACTTCCGACTGACCGACACCAAAGGCCGCGTCGTGACCGACTTGATCGCCTAGTGGTGAATAGTTGCCTAAGTCTCTGGCGGGGTTGGGTTAAAGTTGGTTGGTTCGATTGTCGCCGCAGGTCGTTGCGGCTAGACTGAAGGCATGATTGGACCAATATTTCAACGCGAGTATGCGACCCTTCCCCGACGACCTAGGCATTTCGTTGCGAGGCTGGCTTTTTTGGCCATGGTTTTCGCGATTATATGTACGGCTTGGCTGCTCCTAGCGGGGATTCAACCCGTTCAGAATGCTGGGGATCTGGCCCGGTTTGGAGTTCTGATTTTTCAGCTGATCGCACCATTCCAGTTGATAGTGTTGCTGTTTGCCGCAGCTCTTGCTGGAGTATCGGCGGTCAGCTTTGAAAAAGACCGGCAAACCCTGACTCTTCTATTGATGACTTCCTTGTCGAATACGGAGGTTGTCTTGGGGAAAATCGGCGCGGGATTGCTTTCGACCATCAACGCGTTTATCGCGACTGCACCTGTTGTTTTCCTGTTACCTTTGCTCGGTGGCGTATCCTTGCAGCAAGCCGTCGGCTGTTTATTGCTTACGGGTTCAACGCTATTGCTTTGCTGTGTTTTGGGGGCCACGATTGCTTTCTGGCGTGAGAAGACCTTTCAAGCGATCGCGGTGACAACCCTGTTGATTGCGTTGTGGATTGCGTTTGGCGAAGCAGTGGCATTTGGAGCAATCCCTGGTATTCCGGTGGTGTTTGCTCCGCTGATTAGTCCTCTGCGTGCCGTTTGGGACGTCGTGCAACCTATCGAGACGACGCGATGGTTTGGGGGAATGGGAGTGCTGGGAAATGCGATTCTTCCGAGTGCAATTTTTACAGCGGTCGCATTTTTGCTTGCTCTTTTCTCCGTCCGCATGCTTCGCGTTTGGAACCCATCGCGCGAGCGTCGTCCAGTAGCTAGCGAGTATGAGTCGAGCGAAACTGCATCCGACTCGGCGGTTGGAGTTGGTTCTGTTGTTGCTGGTGGCGTGGATGGACAGAGTGCTGGCACTGCTACGGGCGAGGGGGGAAGTGGCGAAAAGGTCAAGGTCTGGAAGAGCCGCGAGCCTCGAGCGATGTGGAACAACCCGATTCTATGGCGAGAGGTTAAGACTTGGGCCTACGGGCGGAAGATCTTGATGATCCGGATCGCTTACTTGCTCTTGGCCATGTTTATCGGGCTGGGGCTATTCCGTTCCTTGCCGGCGGGATCGGGAACTGGTAGCGAGTTGCGAGAGGGGTTAGTTTCGAATTCGGTTGCCCTTTTCGCTCCCCTCATGGTTTTTTCGCTGATCTTGATCAACGCGCTCGCAGTGAACTCCATTACCAACGAACGTGATGCTGGAGCTTTGGATCTATTGCTGGTTACCGAGATCACCCCGTGGTCGTTCGTTTTTGGGAAAATCGCAGGGGTGCTTTACGCTACGAAAGAGATGGTGATCGTACCGATTCTGCTCTCGGCGATTTATTGGTGGGTAGGGGGATTAAGCACTGAGAATCTTATTTTTGTCATCCTGTCTTTGATGGTGATGGATATCTTTGTGGCAATGCTGGGGATTCATTGCGGAATGATTTACAGCCAGAGTCGAACGGCGATTGGTACAAGTCTTGGCACTGTCTTTTTCTTGTTCCTTGGCGTGGCGACCTGCATGTTGATCATGTTGATGTTTCGGGGGTCGTTTGGCAGGCAACTCGCTCCATTTCTATTCATCATTCTCGGTGGCGGGACAGGGCTCTACATGGCGCTCGGGAATTTAAATCCTTCGCCCGCGATCACTTTAACTTCCTTCTTGCTACCATTCCTTACGTTTTTTGCGATCACAAGTTTTATTCTGAGGAATCAAGAGTTGACGGTGTTCAGTACTGTAACGCTGTCGTACGGATTCGCCACTGCAGCGATGCTGATCCCTGCGATCAGTGAGTTTCAGTTTGCTCAGTCTCAGTGGCGACCTCAGCAGGAGGAGTAGGTTCGGATTCTTCTCCGCTGAATTGCGTATGCAAAACCTCGGCCACGATGTTTCGGGAATTTGGTGCGTTGGGGACGCCTTGCTCGTTGAGATAGCGGGCAGTGATTTCGGAGAAACCGTGAGTTACCCAGACGTGACTTGGGGCATATGCGGCGATTGCCGACAATAGGTCGGTCCAATCGATATGATCTGAGAGAACGAAACCCCGTTCAACACCGCGGCGTCTTCGTGTCCCACGGATGGCCATCCAGCCAGAGGCCATTGCCACAGAGGGGTCTTTAAAGCGTTTTAACCAGGGCGTTCCTTGGCACGATGGAGGGGCTAAAACCAATGACTTGGACCAGTCGTGCTCTTTTGGTAATGAGGCCGCTGAGGGTAGGTCGGGGATGAGTATACCGGCTTGCCGATAGGCGAGATTGGGGCCTAGCAAGGCACCGTGAATCGCGATGTTTTCTTCGATTTCCAATCCGGTCCGATTGAGTAACTCAGCGATCAGTCGTTGGGATTTTCCGACCGAGTATCCTAGAAGGACGCTAGTGCGTTTCTGCGATTGGTTTGCGCGCCACCATTGGATGATTTCATCGATGACCTGTTCCGTTTTGGGCCACCGGAAGGCTGGTAGGCCGAAGGTAGATTCGGTTACTAGGCCATGGCATGGGATCGGTTCCCAGGGTTCGCAGGTGGGGTCGGCCTGAAGTTTATAATCCCCCGTGATGACGACGATTTTCCCTTGAACTTCGATGCGGACCTGGGCGGACCCGAGGATGTGGCCTGCGGGGTGTAGCGATACGAGGGCTTGTCCAACGCGCAGTTGTTCACCGTACTGAAGAGTTTGGAGAGGGAGGTTTGCGCCGAGTCTGAGTCGCAGTAGCGATTCTGAGGGTTTGGCGGCGAGGTAGTTTTGGGATCCTGAACGTGCGTGATCGGAATGTGCGTGGGTGATGACAGCTTTGTGGACTGGTCGCCAAGGATCGATGTAGAAGTCACCTGCTGGACAATAAAGGCCGGCGGGGGTGCATGCGAGGATCTCTTTAAGGGTTTCGTTCATGCATGCACGGTAGTGGGAATTGGTTTGCACGGTGAGCAAACAAAAAACACCTCCAGGGGACTGGAGGTGTTTTGTTTTTTCTGCTGGTGTTTCGCGAGGAAATTACCAAGCGAAGTGAGCAAATGCCTTGTTCGCATCTGCCATGCGGTGCGTATTTTCTCGCTTGGTGATTGCTGTGCCTTCTTTGCGGTAGGCTGCCATCAATTCATCAGCGAGTTTGATCGCGGTAGCTCGACCTTTCTTCTCGCGAACGGCGCCGAGGATCCATCGGAAAGCGAGGGATTGCTGGCGGTTCTTGTTCACTTGCATTGGAACTTGGTACGACGCACCCCCGACTCGCTTGGATCGGACTTCGATGTACGGCTTAACGTTCTCGATGGCTTGTTCGAAGACCTCGACTGCTGGGCGATCTTTGATCTTTTCAGCGATTTCGTCGAGGGCATCGTAGAAGACGTTGTAGGCGGTGGTTTTTTTACCGTCGTACATCAAGCAATTGACGAACTTCGCCACAAGCAAGGAGTTGTGTCGTGGATCAGGACGGAGTGTTGTGCGTGAAGCGGTGATCTTTCCCATGGGAACCAGTGCTCTGAGTTACTAAATTGATTTCGAAGGGTTGTTCGATGGAAATGGGTTTTGGGACCCGACATGTCGTAGAATACTAGGCCTTCTTAGCACCGTAGCGACTACGGGATTGCTTACGACCATTGACACCGAGAGTATCGCGGCATCCTCGGACGACTTGGTAACGAACCCCTGGCAAGTCGCGAACACGACCACCGCGGATTAGAACGATGGAGTGTTCTTGCAGGTTATGGCCTTCACCTGGGATGTAGACGGTAACTTCCTTACCGTTGCTCAAGCGAACCCGAGTGATCTTTCGCAGGGCCGAGTTCGGCTTTTTCGGGGTCATCGTTCGGACGATGAGGCAAACGCCTTGCTTTTGTGGGCAACGCTCGAGCACAGGGCTCTTCGTGGTCGTGCGTTGAACAACGCGGTTACGACGAACCAATTGATTAATGGTTGGCATACGAACTCGTTGGAAAAATTCCTTCAAAAATACTCAAAACTACGATGCTTAAGGCATCCGCAACCGTGTGCAAAATGCGTGCAAAGTTTGCTAACTGATTCAGTACCAAAGGTGGGAGTCGAACCCACACGTCCTTGCGGACACTGGATTTTGAGTCCAGCGCGTCTGCCATTCCGCCACTTTGGCATATTCCAACCCGGGGCAATTCACCATGAAGGAAAAGCCCGGGTGATCCGTTGCAAATCAGGGGTGAAAGTGTACCGAAGCAGGGTAGATTTGGGCAAGTACACCCCTGGGGTAATCCGGTGTTTTTTTGCTAGGATTTTCCGAATATCGGCATCTTTGGTGGAAACGAACACTACAGAACCCTTGCGATGACACATTTTAGGTAATCGGTTTCGGGGCAATGGATATTCACGGGGTGGTCGGGTGCTGCGCCTCGTTGTTCAAGGATTTGCAGGTCGCGACCGGCCCGTTTGGCCGCACCGAGGAGTGAGTCGAGGAAGTCTGATCTGGAGACTCTTCCGGAGCAGCTGCAGGAGACCAGGATTCCGTTTGGTTGTAGGCAGCGAATGGCGAGATAGTTCAGTCGGTGGTAAGCCGCGAGGGCGCGTGGGACTTTATCGCGAGCGCCGGCGAGTTTCGGTGGATCGAGTACGATCATGTCGCTGAGTCGTTTCGCGTCAACGCGTTTGGATAACGCTTGGAAGAAGTCGTCTTGTTCCCAAGTGATTTGGTCATTTAAGCCATTTTCTTGGGCATTGGCTTGGGCCATCTCGAGTGCTTTCAGGCTACTATCGATTGCCGTAATACTGGCGGTTGGGTCTTGTTTGGCGATGGTCAAGGCGAAACCGCCGCCGTAGGTGCATACGTCGAGGACTTGGGCACCGAGTGGGGCCCATCGGGCTGCTGCAGCTCGGTTTTCGCGTTGGTCGAGGTAGTAACCGGTTTTTTGTCCACCTTGCCGATCGACGCGCCAGAGTAGACCGTTTTCGCGGATCAGCAGGGGGCCTTCGGGGCATTGGCCGAGGAGATATTTTGTTTGTGGCTCGATGGCTTCAGAAGTTGCGGTTTTTTCGTCGACTTCCAGGCAGATGCTTTTTGGGTTGACCAGGACGCGGAGTTGTGTGGTGATGGTTTCGAGGAAAGGCAGCAACACAGCGGCGGTAATTTGAAGGACTAAATGGCCTGCGAAGTCGTCGACGACCAGTCCGCTGATCGAGTCTGCTTCGCTAAAGATCCACCGAATTGCATCGGAGTCATTCCATGCAAGCATCTGTTTTCGGAGGGCTACGGCGTTTGCGATTTTTTTTTCGATCCAAGTTGCGTCGAGGTCTTCTTGTGGGTCAAACGAATAGACACGGACGCGGATACGGCTAGTGGGGTGATAGAGTCCACGACCGATCCACTGACCGTCATGACCGATGACATCGACGGTTTCCCCCAAGCGTGGCGGGCTGACGGACTCGAGCGTGGAGGCATCGAGGATCCAAGGATGTCTTCCGATGGACTGCCGCACTCGCCCTGGTTTAAGCCGCACAGTGCGATACTTGGATGGGAACTGAGGATTCACTGACTGCGACTTTCTGAAGGTATTTTTAATGGCTACAATTTGGAAGGTGGTGTGGCTGGCAATCAGTCGGCAGGCGATTTGTGCTGGTCGCTCGGGAATGCTACCACGGGGCGTACTGCACAGCGTCCCACACAGAGTCTCAGTATAGGGTTCGCAATTCGATGCGTTCGCGCGATTTGCTTGGGTTTCACATGCATAGGAGGTGGAGAATGTCAGTGCGAGGCGTGATTGTCTTTGGCTTGGCCCTGAATTTTTGTTGCCTAACGCTTCTTTCGGATTGGTGTCGGCCGTTGCAAGCCCGTGAGTGGAAAGATAAATCGGGAAACATTAAGGTTCAGGGGACATTGGTAGCCGCGGATCCGAAGGAAATCGTGATCAAATTGGATCAGCCTGTCAAAGGGCGGGAATTATTGGCGATCGAAATTGCGCAGTTGTCCGAAGAGGATCAGAAGTTTGTGACGCAGGACGAGAGTGCCGGGCAATTGAAATCCGCTACGGAAAAGCACTCTTGGAGTTTGAAGAATGGTTTGACGATTTTTGGGAAGGTCGTTGGGTTTGATCGGCGTGACGTTACGTTGCAGCGTCGCAGGGGCAAATTGTATGTGAACGATCGCCCGTATGAAAATCTACCGGAGATTTATCGTCGCATGGTTCCGAAGATCGTCGAGTACTTCGAGAAGAAGACTTTTGCCGATGATTCGCAGTTTCAGGATTGGGTGATCGCTCAGAGAGCCGAAGCAAGAACGTTTACGTGTGAAGGGGTCTTGATGGAGTTTCCCAACGGGGACGAGTACGGGATCCCATTCTTCTTTTTTAAGGAGATGGAATTAAAAATTCTCGAGCCGCAGTGGGATGAGTGGCTCGCGGCGCATCAGGCGAATGCAGCGGATGACACGGAGGAGAAGCGGCAGCATTCGCTTTATCTTCAGAGTCAAGCAGCGGCTTATCAGCAGGCTCAGCAGAAGGAAGCTTATCAGCAAGAAATGCTTCAGATTGCAAGGATGCAGTTGCAGATGCAAGCGGTCTCGGCGGGAGTAACGAGTCTTTGGGAGGTTTATTTGTTCCCACCACCTGGCGTGGCGGCTTATCCGATCTCCGTGGTTGTTTCTGCAAGAAATTCGTTTGATGCCGGCAACATTGCTGGCACGAACAATCCGGGGTACATCGTCGGGCCGATTCGCAAGTTTGCTGGTTACTGATTTGGCTTTGGATTCGCGACTCGCTAGGCACCTGAGGAGGCGACGTCGCGGATGGCTTGGCACGCCACTTCGATGGCTCGGGTGTCGACGTCGAGGTGGGTAACGAGTCGGATGCTCGTGGGGCTGAATGCCATAACGCGTACGCCTGCTTGAGCTAGGCATTCGGCGAATTTCGCAGCGGTACCCCATTGAGGTGCAACTTGGAAGATCACGATATTAGTGTCGGGTTCCCCTCCCATGACATGCAGGTGGGGCGATGAACGCACTGCATTTGCAAGTTGTTTTGCGTGTTGGTGATCCATTGCGAGTCGTTGTACGTGGTGGTCGAGAGCATGCAGGGCTCCTGCGGCGAGGATTCCAGACTGTCGCATTCCGCCTCCGAAGAGTTTTCTTGCGCGTCGGGCTTTGGCAACAAATGCTTTTGATCCTGCGAGGCAAGAGCCGACCGGAGCGCCGAGTCCTTTGCTGAAGCAGACGCTGACGGAATCGAAATGTGCGGAGAGTTCGCGAACGCTCAGGCCTGTGGCGACGGATGCGTTGAATAGTCTAGCACCATCGAGGTGAGTATGGAGTCCATGGGAATGTGCCCAATCGCACACGGCGATGACGTCTGCTTGGGGAACGATTTTTCCAGACCCTCGATTGTGGGTATTTTCGAGGCAGAGCAAGCGGGTTCGAACCATATGTTCGTTATCGGGGCGCACTTTTCCTTCGACATGTTCCAACCTCAGCACACCCTGGTCGCCTTGTATGGTTCTTGCGACGAGTCCGCTGAGTTGCGCGAACGCACCTTGTTCGTAGTTGTAGATATGGCATTCGGCATCGCACAAGAATTCGTCGCCTGGTGCACAGTGAACCCGCAAAGCGATTTGGTTGGTCATGGTTCCGCTGGGCATAAAGATAGCGGCTTCTTTTCCGAGCAACTCCGCAGTGCGTTCTTGGAGGGCTAGTACGGTCGGATCGATATCGATCACATCATCGCCTACTTCGGCCTGCAGCATCGCTTCTCGCATCGCTGGGGTTGGGCGTGTGACTGTGTCGCTGCGTAGATCAATCATGATATTCATCAAACCGCTTCTTGGATGTGGCAGAACAAATCAGGCGTATCGAGTCTCGGGAAAGAATGGTTCCTTAGGATGAGCCTCGGGACGATATGTTCTCTGAAATGCTTATTTTCTCAAGGTGTTTTTTGGGGAAGGGCGTTGCAAAAGGGGGGATGCAAGCGTAGGTTTTGTGCTCGGGATTCGGTAGGGGGGCGGTTTACTTATGGGGTGCGGAAGATAGTGACACAATGAAAAACGGGGCTATTTCATCGTTGATTGCTACGGGAACGAAATTGTATTTGGATTCCATCGACCCTGAATTGGTCGACTTGAATCTGAGCTGGGGGGCGGTTGGCGCGACCAGCAATCCGATCATTATTTCGAACTTGATACGCACTGGCCGATTTGATGCGATGATTGCACAGTACGTTGCATCTGGACTCGACGACGAAGCGATTTGCTGGAAGTTGACAGATGGATTGGTAGCTCAAGCCCAGCAAAAGTTCTTTCCCGTTTGGCAAGCGACTTCTGGGAATGCGGGTTGGGTGAGTTTTGAATTGGATCCTTTGTTAGAAGACCCAGAAATGGACCTTCCACACCTTGAGCGAGTGGAGCGTTACGTTGAGCTAGGATTGAAGTGGTCGGCAGGTCAGCCTAATCGAATGATCAAAGTTCCTGCGACGCCGGCTGGTTTAGATGCATTGCAGGCGTTGTCAGCGGCAGGCGTAACGCTAAACGTAACGTTGATTTTTACGTCGCGTCAGTATCGCATTGCGAGGGATCAAGTATTGGCTGGAGCGAAGCGTCGTTCCAGTTTGGCGAACTTGAAAAGTGTCTACAGCATTTTTGTTTCGAGGGTCGATCAGTATACGGCTGAGCATTGCCAAGGTCTCTCAGCGGAGGCTCAGGGGCTTTATGGAATTCTGAATGCAAAGAGGATTTGGAGTGAGAATCAAGCGTTTTGGAAATTGCATCCCACCGAGCTTGAGCAGGAGATGATCTTTGCGAGTACAGGGACAAAAAATGTCAAAGATGCACCTTGGAAGTATGTTTCCGCACTGGCCGGCTCAGATATCCAGACGAATCCACCGGAGACCAATGCGGCAGTTGCGAATAGTTCGGAAGTTTTCGCCAGGCAGGTGGATCGTTTGCCGCCGGAGTCACTTTGCCGTGAGCTCGATGAGGTGGTGGATGTTGAGCATTTGGAATCGACCTTGATGCAACAAGGTGTCGCAAAATTTGTTGCGCCTCAAAAACAGCTTATTCAGACTATTCGTGAAAAGCGCACAAGTTTAGGTAGAGGCTAAGGTTGGGGCGATCTCGTTCCAACCGCTACGGCTTGTACGACCCACGCTCGGGATTGACCCGGGAATGCTTTTTTCGATTCCGTAGATTATAGTGATTGCGGTAATGCCGATTCTTTTTCCACGCTGCGGACCGGTTCGGTCCGTCCCACCTGGTGGAAACTCATTCCCGTATGATTGATGGTCATCCATGATGCTGCGATTTCCTTCGCGACTTAACCCGTTTACAGCGGGAGAGCCCTCGTGCGCGATCCGCGTTGCGTGCAAGCCCCTGCGACGCTCCTCGGAGTTGAAGGGCAGTTTTTTGGGGGCTTCCTGGGGTGTTTTCCTTGGTTTCTTCTGTTTCGCTTTTGTCAATTTACCATCGGTGTTGGCTCAGTCGGAAGATTTGGCCCGTTTGGTTCACCCCGAGGTGGCGGACCGACTGAGTTTGACCGATTCGCAGCGCAGCGAGATCCAAAAGCTATTGCAAGCTCAGACCGAAGGAGTCGTGGGGGCTGCCGATGCGGCCGCCAAGGGAGCGGTGAAGAAAGAGTACACCGAAAAAATAATGGCGTTGCTGACCGAGGAGCAACGGGGCCTATTGGCTCAGCTTGAGCCATCTCGCAAACTGATGTTTCAATTTCGAGAAATGAAGTGGGATGATGTTTTGCATTGGTTTGCTGAGCAGCAAGATCTGACGCTGGTGATGGATCGCACTCCACCGGGTTCGTTTACGTACAGCGACGCTCGAACCTATTCTCCGAATGAGGGCATCGACCTGCTGAACAGTGTGTTGATGACGCGTAACTTTGCGTTGATGCGACGCGACAAGATGCTTGTGGTTGTGGAATTAAGCGAGGCTTTACCGCTGGAACTTATTCCAAGGATTAAGCAAGAGGATTTAGCGAAGCGCGGTCGTTTTGAGTTGGTGTCGATCGTTTTTCCCCTTGGTGGTCGACCAATCGATGCGGTGCTTGGCGAAGTCAAACCGTATTTGAGCGGTTTTGGTAGAGCGATCCCTTTAGCGCAGGGGAGTCAATTGTTGGTTGTCGAGAATGCTGGGAAGATGCAGACGATCAACGAGTTGATTTTGTCGGTACCGGTACCGAAATCGACGCCAAAACCGGAACCACCGCCACCTCCTCCTCAACCGGTCTTCGCATCGTATCCACTGGGAATGTTGGATGCTGCGAGTGTTTTATCGACGATCAAGACATTGATCCCTAGCGATCAGATAACGATTGATCCCAAGACACGTGTGTTGAGTGCATTCGTAGTTCCTAGTTATCAAACGGCGATTAAGACGGCTGTCGATCAAATGCTGGCGAGTGCGGGTGAACTGCAAGCGACCGAATCGGTGGCTTA